>NZ_SCMM01000049.1:0-32639 GCF_005503345.1 Ramlibacter sp. 2FC | reverse complement strand
CGGCCGTGCCGGGGCGTCGAAGGCCTCGGGCGTGAGCAGGGTGGCGCGTTTGGTGGGGGCGGGGGGCAGTGGCATGGAACTCAGCCTCTCTCAGATGAAGAATAGTCAGCGCCGGACAAAAGAAAAAGCCGCCTGGAGGCCGAGGCGGCTTGTTCGGGGAGCGTGTGGCTGCTGTCCAGCGGCATGAGCCCATTATGCATGAGCCCGATGACGGCCAACGCGGGCACCGGGCCCTTGTTGCGGGCAGGCGTCAGGCGGGCTTCTTGAGGGCCTTCACGGCCTTGAGCACGTCCTCCACATGGCCGGGCACCTTGAGGCCGCGCCACTCCTGCAGCAGCACGCCGTCGGGGCCGATCAGGAAGGTGCTGCGCTCGATGCCCTTGACCTTCTTGCCGTACATGATCTTGTTCTTGACCACGCCGAACATGTGGCACATCTTTTCCTCGGTGTCGGCGATCAGCTCGAAGGGCAGCTCCAGCTTGGCCTTGAAGTCGTCGTGCGACTTCATGTTGTCGCGCGACACGCCGAACACCGTCGCGCCGGCCTTCTCGAAATCCTTGTACTTGTCGCGGAACTGCATGGCCTCGGTGGTGCAGCCGGGCGTGTTGTCCTTGGGGTAGAAATACAGCACCACGGTCTGCCCCGCGTGCGAGGTGTTGGACACCTTGGTGCCGCCGGTGGCATTCGCTTCAAATTCGGGGATGGGCTTGTTGACAACGATCGCCATAGAGCTTCAATCTTGTGTGACAGGATGTAGTCGTTGGAGGGCAGTTCGACGCTCCGCCGGGAGGTGGGGCCGTGCTTCTTGTCCGACAACCTTTGATTTTACCTTGAAAAGGCCTTTTCAGCTCAGGCTTTCGATCAACAGGGCCGCGACCACATGGCGGCCTTCGCCGGCCAGGATGTTGTAGGTGCGGCAGGCGGCCTGGGTGTCCATGGTCTCGAAGCCGATGCGGCGCTCGATCAGCGGCCGCAGCCACTGCGGGCGTGGAAAGCGCAGGCGCGCGCCGCTGCCGAAGATGACCAGTTCGGGGCCATGCTCGGCCAGCAGGGCGAAATGCTCGGCGCTGAGAGCCTCGTAGCCGTCGCACGACCAGGCCAGGCGCTGGCCGCGCGAGCCGACCACGGTGCTGGCGGTCAGGCGCTCGCCGTCGATGGCGATCCAGCCCGGGCCGTAGCCGCTGATCGCGGGCACGTCGTTGAACTTGTCGGGCTGCAGTTTCATGGTGTGCGGAGAAGGGCTGTCCCGGGGGACTTCCCGAGAACTGTGGTCAAATTATAAGTTTCCCCTGTAAAAACCGCCCTCTGGAGGGACTTTGAAGACCATCCACAAATCCGCCAAGCTTGCCAACGTCTGCTACGACATCCGCGGCCCGATCATGGACGCCGCCCGGCAGATGGAGGAGGACGGTCACAAGATCATCAAGCTCAACATCGGCAACCTGGCCGTGTTCGGCTTCGATGCGCCAGAGGAAATCCAGCAGGACATGATCCGCAACCTGCCCAACTCGGCCGGCTACACCGACAGCAAGGGCATTTTCGCGGCGCGCAAGGCCGTCATGCACGAGACCCAGAAGCAGGGCATCAAGGGCGTGACGCTGGACGACATCTACCTCGGCAACGGCGCCAGCGAGCTGATCGTGATGGCGACCAACGCCCTGCTCGACAACGGCGACGAGTTGCTGCTGCCGGCGCCCGATTACCCGCTGTGGACGGCGGCGGCCAGCCTGTCCGGCGGCACCCCGGTGCACTACATGTGCGACGAGGGGAATGGCTGGATGCCGGACCTGGCCGATATCCGCGCCAAGATCACGCCGCGCACCAAGGGTATCGTGGTGATCAACCCGAACAACCCCACGGGCGCCCTGTACTCCGAGGAGCTGCTGCGCGCCATCGTGCAGGTCGCGCGCGAGCACCAGCTGGTGATCTTCGCCGACGAGGTCTACGACAAGGTGCTCTACGACGGCGTGCGCCATACCGCCCTGGGCAGCCTCAGCGAGGACGTGCTGACGCTGACCTTCAATTCCCTGTCCAAGAGCTACCGCTCCTGCGGTTACCGCGCCGGCTGGCTGGTGGTCTCGGGCGACAAGAAGCCCGCGCGCGACTACATCGAGGGCCTGAACATGCTCTCCAACATGCGCCTGTGCGCCAACGTGCCGGGCCAGTGGGCGATCCAGACCGCGCTGGGCGGCCACCAGAGCATCAACGAGCTGGTGGGGGACGGGGGGCGCCTGCGCAAGCAGCGCGACCTGGCCTACGAGCTCATCACGGCCATCCCGGGCGTGAGCTGCGCCAGGCCGCAGGCCGCGCTCTACATGTTCCCGCGCCTGGACCCCAAGCTCTACCCGATCGAGGACGACCAGCAGTTCTTCCTGGAAGTGTTGCAGGAGACCAAGGTGATGCTGGTGCAGGGCACCGGCTTCAACTGGCCGCACCCCGACCATTTCCGCATCGTGTTCCTGCCGCACGAGGACGACCTGCGCGAGGCCGTGGGCCGCGTGGCGAGGTTCCTCGAGGGCTACCGCAAGCGCCACGGGACTTGAGCACAGGCACTGGCACCCCATGCCCCGCTGGCCGGGGCGAGCAACCGACTCCATACTTCTGAAGACATCATGAAACCGATACAAGTAGGCCTGCTGGGCATTGGCACCGTGGGCAGCGGCACCTTCAACGTGCTCAAGCGCAACCAGGAAGAAATCAAGCGCCGTGCCGGCCGCGGCATCGAGATCAGCATGGTGGCCGACCTCGACGTGGCGCGTGCGCGCGCCGTCGTCGGCCCGGATGTCCAGGTGGTCGACGACGCGCGCGCCGTGATCCAGAACCCCGAGATCGACATCGTGGTCGAGCTTATCGGCGGCTACGGCATCGCCAAGGCCCTGGTGCTGGAGGCCATCGCCGCGGGCAAGCATGTGGTCACGGCCAACAAGGCCCTGCTGGCGGTGCACGGTACCGAGATCTTCGCCGCGGCCTCGGCCAAGGGCGTGATGGTGGCCTTCGAGGCGGCCGTCGCCGGCGGCATCCCCATCATCAAGGCGCTGCGCGAGGGCCTGACCGCCAACCGCATTGAGTGGATCGCCGGCATCATCAACGGCACGACCAACTTCATCCTGTCCGAGATGCGCGACAAGGGCCTGGACTTCGACGTGGTGCTCAAGGAGGCCCAGCGCCTGGGCTATGCCGAGGCCGACCCCACCTTCGACATCGAGGGCGTGGACGCGGCGCACAAGGCCACCATCATGTGCGCCATCGCCTTCGGCATCCCGGTGCAGTTCGACAAGGCCCATGTCGAGGGCATCACCCAGCTCGCGGCGGCCGACATCCGCTATGCCGAGCAGCTGGGCTACCGCATCAAGCTGCTGGGCATCACCAAGCGCAACCACAAGGGCATCGAGCTGCGCGTGCACCCCAGCCTGGTGCCGACCAAGCGCCTGATCGCCAACGTCGAGGGCGCGATGAACGCGGTGGTGGTGCACGGCGACGCCGTGGGCACCACGCTCTACTACGGCAAGGGCGCGGGCTCCGAGCCCACGGCCAGCGCCGTGATCGCCGACCTGGTCGACATCACCCGGCTGCACACCGTGGACCCGCTCAACCGCGTGCCGCACCTGGCCTTCCAGCCCGACCGGATGAGCGACCTGCCGGTGCTGCCGATGAGCGAGGTGGTGACCAGCTACTACCTGCGCCTGCGCGTGGCCGACGAGGCCGGCGTGCTGGCGCAGGTGACGGGCATCGTCGCCAACGCCGGCATCAGCATCGACGCGGTGCTGCAGCGCGAGGCCGACGAGGTCGGCGGCGAGGGCTCGACCCAGACCGACCTGATCATCCTCACGCACGAGACGCGCGAGGGCACGATGAACGACGCCATGGCGCAGCTGCAGGGACTGCCCACGGTGCTGGCGCCGATC
Source organism: Ramlibacter sp. 2FC (assembly GCF_005503345.1). NCBI lineage: Bacteria > Pseudomonadati > Pseudomonadota > Betaproteobacteria > Burkholderiales > Comamonadaceae > Ramlibacter > Ramlibacter sp. 2FC. The sequence continues at coordinate 28,734 of NZ_SCMM01000049.1, read as the reverse complement.
ACGCGCATCCGCAAGGAGGAGCTCAACTGATGCGCTACCTGTCCACGCGCGGCCATGCGGACCGCAAGCGCTTCTGCGAAATCCTGCTCGAAGGCCTGGCGCCCGACGGCGGCCTGTACCTGCCCGAAAGCTATCCGCAGGTCGATGCGGCCCAGCTCGAGCGCTGGCGTGGCGTCTGGCGCGAGCAGGGCTACGCCGCGCTGGCCTTCGAGGTGCTGTCGCTCTACATCGACGACATCCCGGCCGCCGACCTGAAGGCGCTGTGCGCCAAGACCTACACGGCCGAGGTGTTCGGCACGCCCGAGATCGTGCCGCTCAAGGCCCTCGAGGACGGCCTGTGGCTCGAAGCCCTGTCCAACGGCCCGACCCTGGCCTTCAAGGACATGGCCATGCAGCTGCTGGGCAACCTGTTCGAGTACGAGCTGGCCCGCCGCGGCGAGCAGCTCAACATCCTGGGCGCCACCAGCGGCGACACCGGCAGCGCGGCCGAGTACGCGATGCGCGGCAAGCAGGGTGTGCGCGTGTTCATGACCAGCCCGCATGGCCGCATGAGCCCGTTCCAGCAGGCGCAGATGTTCAGCCTGATGGACGAGAACATCCATAACATCGCCATCGAGGGCGTGTTCGACGACTGCCAGGACATCGTCAAGGCGGTCTCGAACGACCTCGAGTTCAAGCGCCGCTACAAGATCGGCACCGTCAACTCGATCAACTGGGCACGCCTGCTGGCCCAGGTGGTCTATTACTTCGCCGGCTACTTCGAGGCCACGGCAAGCAACGCCGAGCAGGTCTGCTTCACCGTGCCCAGCGGCAACTTCGGCAACGTCTGCGCCGGCCATGTGGCGCGCATGATGGGCCTGCCGATCGCGCGCCTGGTCGTCGCGACCAACGAGAACGACGTGCTCGACGAGTTCTTCCGCAGCGGCGTTTACCGCGTGCGCGGCGCGGCCGACACGCACGAGACCTCCAGCCCCTCGATGGATATCTCCAAGGCCAGCAACTTCGAGCGCTTCGTGTTCGACCTGCTGGGCCGCGACGCTGCCCGCACCCAGGCACTGTTCGGCGAGGCGCTGGCCAGGGAGGGCCGCTTCGACCTCAGCGCCGACCCGGCCTTCGGCCAGGCCGCGGCGCGCTACGGCTTCGTGAGCGGCAAGAGCACGCATGCCGACCGCCTGGCGACCATACGCGACACCTTCGCGCGCTTCGGCGTGATGATAGACACGCACACGGCCGACGGCGTCAAGGTGGCGCGCGAGCAGTGCTTGCCCGGCGTGCCCATGATCGTGCTCGAGACGGCGCTGCCGATCAAGTTCGCTGCCACCATCGTCCAGGCGCTGGGCCGCGAACCCGACCGCCCGGCCAAGTTCGAGGGCATCGAGGCGTTGCCGCGCCGCGTGCAGCTGATGCCGGCCGACGCCGAGGCCGTCAAGGCCTTCATCGCCCGGCACTGCGGCTGAGCCAGGCCGCCGGCATGAAGGTCGTCGGCTTTGCCGGCTATTCCGGCTCGGGCAAGACCACGCTGGTCGAGCGGCTGATCCCGGCCCTGGCCGGCCAGGGCCTGCGCGCCTCGGTCGTCAAGCACGCGCACCACAGCTTCGACATCGACCATGCCGGCAAGGACAGCTGGCGCCACCGCGAGGCCGGGGCCCACGAGGTGGTGGTGGCCTCGAGCCGGCGCCTGGCCCTGGTGCGCGAGTTCGGGCGCGAGCTCGAGCTGTCGGTGCACCAGCTGATTGCCGAACTCGACCCCGGCGTGGACTGGGTGCTGGTGGAGGGCTTCAAGCACAGCGACCTGCCCAAGATCGAGGTCTGGCGCGCCACGGCCGGCCAGCCGGCGCGCTACCCGCAGGACGCCTTCATCGCGGCGGTCGCCACCGACAGCCCCCAGCAGCTGCCCGAACCCACCCTGCGCCCGGTGCTGGATTTGAACGACGCCGGCGCCGTGGCGGCCTGGTTGATCGACAATGGCCCACGCTTCGAATACCAGCCCGAGATGTTTGCATGACTTCTTCATCCAAGCCCCCGCTGATGGCGCTCGACCAGGCCCTTGACGAGTTGCTGGCCCACGCCGAGCCGCTGGCCGGCCATGAGACCCTGCCCAGCTTCGAGGCCGACGGCCGGGTGCTGGCGGCCGACCTGGTGTCGGCCCTGCAGGTGCCGCCGCAGGACAATTCCTCGATGGACGGCTACGCGCTGCGCTGCGCCGACCTGGCCGCGGCCGGCAGCGTGCTGCGCGTGAGCCAGCGCATCGCGGCCGGCCATGCCGGCGAGCCGCTCGCGCCTGGTACGGCAGCGCGCATCTTCACCGGCGCGCCCATGCCGCCCGGTGCCGACGCCGTGGTCATGCAGGAAGATGCCGAGATGCTGGCGCCGGCCGGGGCGGGCGAGCTCGGCAGCGTGCGCATCCTGGCCCTGCCCCAGCCCGGGCAATGGGTGCGACGTGCCGGCGAGGACGTGACGCGCGGCGCGGTGGTGCTGGCGCGGGGCGAGCGCCTGTCGCCCGCCAGCCTGGGCCTGGCGGCCAGCATAGGCCTGGCCCAGCTGGCCGTGGCGCCGCGGCCGCGCGTGGCACTGTTCTCCACCGGCGACGAGCTGGTCATGCCGGGCGAGCTGCCGCCCGAGCAGATGCCGCCCGGCGCCATCTACAACTCCAACCGCTTCTTCCTGCGCGCCCTGCTGCACCGCCTGGGCTGCGAGGTCAGCGACTTAGGGGTAGTGCCCGACCGGCGCGCGGCCACGCTGGCCGCGCTCAAGACCGCGGCCGACCACCACGACCTGATCCTCACCAGCGGCGGTGTCTCGGTCGGCGAGGAAGACCATATCAAGCCCGCGGTCGAGCAGCTCGGCCACCTGGCGCTCTGGCAGATCGCGATGAAGCCCGGCAAGCCCTTTGCTTACGGCCGCGTGCGGCGCGACGGCGATGCCGGTCACGCCCATTTCATCGGCCTGCCGGGCAACCCGGTGTCCAGCTTCGTCACCTTCCTGCTGCTGGTGCGGCCCTTCCTGCTGAAGCTGCAGGGCGCGCGTGAGCTGGCCCCGCGGCCACTGACCCTGCCCGCGCATTTCGATCTGCCGCGCGCCGACAAGCGGCGCGAGTTCCTGCGCGTGCGGCGCAACGCGGCGGGCGGCCTGGAGCTGTTCTCCAACCAGAGCTCGGGCGTGCTGACCTCGGCGGTCTGGGGTGACGGCCTGGTGGACAACCCGGCCGGGCGCACGATCGCGCAGGGAGACCCGGTGTCCTTCATCCCTTTTTCGGAGCTGCTGGCGTGAAGGTCCACATCCGGTATTTCGCCTCGATCCGCGAGTCCCTGGGGCAGGGCGCGGAGACCGTCGAAACGGCCGCCGCCACGCTGGCGGTCCTGCGCGAGGAGCTGATCGCCCGCGGCGGCGCCTACGCCGAGAGCCTGGCGCGCGGCCGGGCCGTGCGCGTGGCGCTGAACCAGGCCATGAGCGAGGAGTCGGCCGCGCTGGCCGATGGGGCCGAGGTGGCTTTCTTCCCGCCGGTCACAGGAGGTTGAGGGTATGAGCGCGCGCGTGTCCATACAGACCCAGGACTTCGATCTCTCGACCGAGGTCGCGGCGCTGCGCGCCCGGGACCGGCGCGTCGGCGCCGTTTGCGCCTTCGTCGGCACGGTGCGCGAACGCAGCGACGGCCAGTCCATCAGCAGCATGGAGCTCGAGCACTATCCCGGCATGACCGAGAAGGCCATCGAGGACATGGTCGACGAGGCGCTGCGGCGCTTCGACCTCTACGGCGTGCGCGTGATCCACCGCGTGGGCCTGCTTGAGCCGCTGGACCAGATCGTGCTCGTGGCCGTGACCTCGGCGCACCGCGGCGAGAGCTTCCAGGCCTGCGAGTTCCTGATGGACTACCTCAAGACCCAGGCGCCGTTCTGGAAGAAGGAGCAGACGCCCGAGGGCGCGCGCTGGGTCGATGCGCGCGTCAGCGACGACGCCGCCCTGGCGCGCTGGGGCATCGCCAGCCGCAACGCCTGAGCGATCACAGCACGGTCGGGATGCTCGCGCCGTCCATGGCGACGATGGCGCCCGTCACGTAGCTGGCACGCTGCGAGGCCAGGAACAGCACCATGTCGGCGATCTCCTCGGGCCGGGCCAGGCGCCCCAGCGGCAGGCGCTGAACGGTGCGCGCCAGTGCCTCGTCGACCGAGATACCCGCCTGGGCCGCTTCGGCCTCCAGGCCCTGCTGCAGCCGCTCGGTCAGCGTGGGGCCGGGGTTGACGGCATTGACGCGCACGCCGCTCGGCGCGTAGGCGTTGGCCAGTCCCGCGCTCGCCAGCATAAGCGCCGCGTTGGCCGCGCCGCCGGGCAGGTGGGTGGGCGAGGCGAGCTTGCCGCCGGCGCCGATCACGTTGACGATCGCCCCCGAGCGGCGCGCGGCCATGCCGGGCAGCACGGCCTGCATGGCGTGGATGTAGGTGAAGTACTTGGCGTCCATGGCGGCATGCCAGTCGGCGGCCTGCAGGGCCTGGGCCGGGGTGCGGCGCGCCGCGCCGGCGGCGTTGACCAGCACGTCGACCGGGCCCAGCGCCTGCTCCACCTCGCGCACCAGCTGCTCGGCCTGCACGGCCTCGACCAGGTCGGCCGCCAGCGCCAGCACGCTTGCGCCGCCGCGCCGCAGCTCGACGGCAGCCGCCTCCAGGGGGGCCGTCTGGCGCGCCACGATGGCCACGCGGGCGCCCTCGGCGGCGAAGGCCCGGGCGCAGGCCAGACCTATGCCCTTGCTGCCCCCGGTGATCAGAACGACCTTGTCGGTGAGATGCAAATCCATGACGAACTCCGTTGCGGCGAAGGAAAAGACGGGGCAGTATGCAGGATGCGGACGAACGCTGCCCGGCCCCCAGGCTTGAAAAAACCCGGAGCCAGCCCTAGTTGGTGTGCAAGAAGGAGAAAGCCATGCGTCTTGACAAACTCACCACCAAGTTCCAGGAAGCGCTGGCCGAGGCCCAGACCCTGGCGCTTGGCCACGACCATGCCTACATCGAGCCGGTCCACGTGCTGGCCGCCATGCTGCGCCAGGAGGGCGGGCCCGGCTCGCTGCTGCAGCGCGCCGGCGTCAACGTAGGCGGGCTGCTGGCGGCCGCCGAGGCCGCCGTCAAGCGCCTGCCCCAGGTGCAGGGCCAGGAACACGTGCAGATCGGCCGCGACATGGTGTCGCTGATGCAGGCGGCCGAGAAGGAGGCGATCAAGCGCGGCGACCAGTTCGTCGCCAGCGAGCTGTTCCTGCTGGCCCTGGCCGACAACAAGGGCGAGGCGGGCCGCCTGGCCCAGGAGCAAGGCCTGACGCGCAAGAGCCTGGAGGCGGCCATCGATGCGGTGCGCGGCGGCCAGAACGTCGACAGCGCCGAAGCCGAGGGCCAGCGCGAGGCGCTCAAGAAATACTGCCTGGACCTGACCGAGCGCGCCCGCCAGGGCAAGCTCGACCCCGTGATCGGACGCGACGACGAGATCCGCCGCGCCATCCAGGTGCTGCAGCGGCGCACCAAGAACAACCCGGTGCTGATCGGCGAGCCCGGCGTGGGCAAGACCGCCATCGTCGAGGGCCTGGCCCAGCGCATCGTCGCCGGCGAAGTGCCCGACTCGCTCAAGGGCAAGCGCGTGCTCTCGCTGGACATGGCGGCCCTGCTGGCCGGCGCCAAGTACCGCGGCGAGTTCGAGGAGCGGCTGAAGACCGTGCTCAACGAGCTGGCCAAGGACGAGGGGCAGACCATCGTCTTCATCGACGAGCTGCACACCATGGTCGGCGCCGGCAAGGCCGAGGGCGCGATCGACGCGGGCAACATGCTCAAGCCGGCGCTGGCGCGCGGCGAGCTGCACTGCGTGGGAGCGACCACGCTGGACGAGTACCGCAAGTACATCGAGAAGGACGCCGCGCTGGAGCGCCGCTTCCAGAAGATCCTGGTCGACGAGCCCTCGGTCGAAGCCACCATCGCCATCCTGCGCGGCCTGCAGGAGAAGTACGAGGTGCACCACGGCGTGGACATCACCGACCCGGCCATCGTGGCCGCGGCCGAGCTCAGCCACCGCTACATCACCGACCGCTTCCTGCCCGACAAGGCGATCGACCTGATCGACGAGGCCGCGGCCAAGATCAAGATCGAGATCGACTCCAAGCCCGAGGCCATAGACAAGCTCGACCGCCGCCTGATCCAGCTGCAGATCGAACGCGAGGCCATGCGCAAGGAGACCGACGAGGCCTCGCGCAAGCGCCTGGCCCTGCTCGAGGAAGAGATCGGCAAGCTGCAGAAGGAGATTGCCGACCTGGAGGAGGTCTGGAAGGCCGAGAAGGCCCAGGCCCAGGGCAGCCAGCAGGTGCGCGAGCAGATCGACCAGCTGCGCCAGCAGATCGAGGAGTTCACGCGCAAGGGCGACTTCAACAAGGTCGCCGAGCTGCAGTATGGCAAGCTGCCCGAGCTCGAGCGCCAGCTCAAGGAGGCCCAGGCCAAGGAAGCCGCCAAGGGCGGGGAGGGCGCGGCGCCGCGCCTGCTGCGCACCCAGGTCGGCGCCGAGGAGATCGCCGAGGTGGTCTCGCGCGCCACCGGCATCCCGGTGGCCAAGATGATGCAGGGCGAGCGCGAGAAGCTGCTGCAGATGGAGGACAGGCTGCACGAGCGCGTGGTGGGCCAGGACGAGGCTATTCTCGCCGTGGCCAACGCCATCCGCCGCTCGCGCTCGGGCCTGTCCGACCCGAACCGCCCCACCGGCTCCTTCCTGTTCCTCGGCCCCACGGGGGTGGGCAAGACCGAGCTGTGCAAGGCGCTGGCCGGCTTCCTGTTCGACAGCGAAGAGCACATGGTGCGCATCGACATGAGCGAGTTCATGGAGAAGCACTCGGTGGCGCGCCTGATCGGCGCCCCCCCGGGCTACGTGGGCTACGAGGAGGGCGGCTACCTGACCGAGGCGGTGCGCCGCAAGCCCTACTCGGTGCTGCTGCTCGACGAGGTCGAGAAGGCGCACCACGACGTGTTCAACGTGCTGCTGCAGGTGCTGGACGACGGGCGTCTGACCGACGGCCAGGGCCGCACCGTGGACTTCAAGAACACGGTGATCGTGATGACTTCCAACATCGGCTCGCACATGATCCAGGCCATGGTGGGTCAGGATTACGAGGACATCAAGGACGCGGTCTGGGGCGAGCTCAAGAACCATTTCCGGCCCGAGTTCCTGAACCGCATCGACGAGACCGTGGTGTTCCACGGCCTGGACGCCGCACACATCGAGGCGATCGCCAAGATCCAGCTCAAGGCCCTGCAGGCGCGCCTGGCCAAGCTCGAGCTGCAGCTGGAGGTGTCGCCGGCGGCGCTGGCCGAGCTGGCCAAGGTCGGCTTCGACCCGGTGTTCGGCGCCCGGCCGCTCAAGCGCGCAATCCAGCAGCGCATCGAGAACCCGCTGTCCAAGCTGCTGCTCGAAGGCCGCTACCCGCCCAAGTCCGTGATCCCGGTCGAGGTCGACCCGGTGCGCGAGCCCGGCGTGTTCCACTTCGGTCAGGCCGCGGCCTGAGCACCCCGGGGCTTCAACCCTGGAAGCGCCGCCGCGTGAGCGCCAGTGCCACCCAGAACGCCGCCACGCTGCAGACCAGCAGCACGGCGGCGTGGCGCCAGGGCTGGGCCGGCCACTGGTCCAGGAACAGCGGGCGCACCAGCTCGACGGCGGCCGACAGGGGCAGCCAGTCGGCCACCGCGCGCACCACGCCGGGCAGCTGATCGCGCGGGAAGAAGATGCCGCTGAGGAACATCATCGGCGTGAGGAACAGCGTGAAGTAGTAGGTGAAGAAGTCGTAGCCCTTGGCCAGGGCATTGAAGATCAGTGCGATGCAGCTGAACGTGACGCCCACGCCCAGCAGCACCGGCCAGGCCACCAGCAGCTTGGGGCTGTGGCTGATGCCCAGGGCCAGCATCACGCCCAGGATGGCCGTGACCGAGAACAGGGCCTTGAAGGCGGCCCACAGCATCTCGGCCAGCACCACGTCGTCCAGGCTCACCGGCGCGTTCATGATGCCGTCCCAGGTCTTTTGCACATGCATGCGCGAGAAGGCCGAGTACAGGGCCTCGAAACTGGCGGCGTTCATCGCGCTCATGCAGATGCTGCCGCTGGCCAGGAACAGGATGTAGGGCACGCGCGCCTCGCCCAGCCGGACCTCGCCCACCAGCGCGCCCAGGCCGTAGCCGAAGGCCACCAGCCAGATCAGCGGCTCGGCGATGTTGCCGACCAGGCTGGGTACGGCCAGCTTGCGCCAGACCAGCAGGTTGCGCAGGAACACCGGCCACCACCGCATGGACAGGCGTGGAGGCGCATAGAGGGCCCAGCGCTCGGCGCGGACCGCCGCGGATGCGGTGTCTTCGTTCATGCATCCTCCCTGATCTTGCGTCCCGTGAGCTTGAGGAACAGGTCCTCCAGGTTGGCCGGCCGGTGCAGCGTGCGCAGGTGCGGCAGGTTGGCCAGATCGTCGAGCAGCGGGCGCGCGTTGGCGGTGTAGAAGAACACGGTTTCGCCGCTGACCTCGACCCGCGCGGCATGGGCCTTGAGCGGCGAGTCGGCCAGCGCGAGGGCGCCATTGCCGTAGACCTCGACCACGTCGGGCTCCAGGTGCTGGGCGATCAGCTCGCGCGGCCGGCCCTCGGCGATCTTGTGGCCATGGTCCAGCACCAGCAGGCGCGAGCACAGGCGCTCGGCCTCGTCCATGAAATGGGTGGTCAGCAGGATGGACTTGCCCTGCTGCAGCAGCAACTGCAGCCGCTCCCACATCAGGTGGCGCGCCTGCGGGTCCAGCCCGGTGGTCGGCTCGTCGAGCATCAGCAGGCGCGGGTCGTTGACCAGGGCACGCGCCAGCGACAGGCGGCGCCGCATCCCGCCCGAGAGCTCGCCGGGGCGGCTGTCGGCCTTGTGCGCCAGGGCCGCGAACTCCAGCAGGCGCGGGATGCGGGTGTGGATCAGCGCGTCCTTGAGCCCGAAGTAGCGGCCGTAGACCAGCAGGTTCTCCGCGCAGCTGAAGTCCGGGTCCAGGGTGTCGAACTGGCTCACCACGCCCAGCTGGGCCTTGATGGCCAGGGCGTCCTGGGGCATCCGCAGGCCCAGCGCGTGGATCTCGCCCGCGTCCGGAGCGGTCAGGCCCAGGCACATGCGTATGGTGGTGGTCTTGCCGGCGCCGTTGGGGCCGATCACGCCCAGGCATTCGCCGGGCATGATGTCGAACGAGACGTCGTCCACCACCGTGGCGGCGCCGTAGCGCTTGCTCAGGTGATGTACATCAAGCAGGGGAGCTGTCATGCCGCCATTGTCGCTGTCCTGCGAGGCTGGCGCCGGGGGGCGTCAGGCGGCGTCGGGCTGGCGGGACGGCGCGGCCAGGGCGAAGGCCTCCAGAGCGCTGCAGGCCTGGTCCACGGCGCGGATATTCGGCCAGGGGCCCAGGTCCACCTTGAAGCGGCGCGCGCCCTCGACCTGCGGCACCAGATAGCAGTCGGCCAGGGTCGGGCCCTTGCCGTGGCAGAACGCGCCGCGCTGGCTGTCTGCGGCCAGCAGGGCCTCGATGGCGTCGAAGCCGGCCGTGATCCAGGTCGCGCACCAGGAGTTCACCGCGTCTTCGTCGGCGCCGAACTGATGGCGCAGGTACTCCAGCACGCGGCGGTTGTTGATCGGGTGGATGTCGCAGCCGACGATGGCCGCGAGGGCACGCACCTGCGCACGCGCCTCGGGGTCGGCGGGCAGCAGGGGCGGCGTGGGGTGGCGCTCTTCGAGCCACTCGATGATGGCGGGCGACTGGATCAGCACCTTGCCCTCTTGTTCCAGCGCCGGCACCAGGCCCTGCGGGTTGAGCGCCTTGTAGGCCGGGCTCAGGTGCTCTTCGCTGCGCAGGTCCACCGGGATGTACTCGGCCTGGAGGCCCTTGAGGTTCAGGGCGATGCGCAGCCGGTGTGAAGTGCCGCTGCGAAAGAAGTTGTAGAGCTTCATGCGTGTTGGGGTGTCTTGGTGTGCCATGAGGCGGTTTGTTGTCAGCGCAGCGCGGGCAGCGCAGCCTCCATGGGCGCCGCCTGCGGCGCGGGCTCGGCGCGCGAGGCGCGCGGCTCGGCCTGGGCGCGGGTCAGGGGCACCAGCAGGGTCAGCAGCGCAGCCAGCAGGCCCAGGCCGGCCAGCACGTAGAAGATCGCGTTCAGCTCCAAGCCCGAGCCGATCAGCGTGCTGCCCAGCATAGGGCCACCGATGCCGCCGAGCCGGCCGAAGCCCGCGCACCAGGCCACGCCGGCGGCGCGGACATTGGTGCGGTAGTAGTTGGCGACGAAGCCGTAGATCAGCGTCTGCGTGCCGCTGGTCCCCAGGCCGACGACCGCGACGATGGCCAGCAGCAAGCCGAGCGGGAAGCCGAGAGTGAGCAGCAGCAAGGCCAGCGCGCCCGTGGCGAAGCAGCTGGCGACCACGGGCTTGGGTCCGAAGCGGTCGGCCGCCCGCGAGGCCGCCAGCGCGCCGAACAGCGAGCCGCCGTTGAGCACCAGCAGGAAGGACAGCGAGCCCTTGGCGTTGAAGCCGGCGCGCAGCATCATCTCGGGCAGCCAGGTGTTGAGCGAGTACACCAGCACCAGGCCGGTGGCGCTCATCAGGCCCAGCACCAGGGTCGGGAACAGGTAGTAGCGGCTGAACAGCCCGGCGAAGCCGAGCTTGCCGGCGCCGGCCGGCGCGGCCGCCGTGGCCTGGGGCGCGAGCAACTCGGGCAAGTCGATGCCGGTGCGCTCGGCCAGGGCTCGTGCCTCCTCCATGCGCCCGCGCGAGGCCAGCCAGGCCACCGACTCGGGCATCTTGAAGTACGCGAGCGGCAGCAGCGTGACCAGTGGCAGGGCGCCGACCCAGAACAGGCCACGCCAGCCGATATGCTCCATCAGCAGGATCGCGAGCAGGGCGGCCAGCAGGCTGCCCAGCGGAATGCCGCCGTTGGTGATCGCGTTGATCTGGTTCTTCCTGCCCTTGGGCGCGTACTCGGCGACCAGGGCCGCCGTCGTGGCCACCAGCGAGCCGACGCCCAGGCCGGTGAACAGTCGCAGCCAGCCGAAGGCCGTTGTGCTCGTGGCCAGGGCCGTGAGCCCCATGCCGACCGAGAACCAGGCGTAGGACAGCAGCATCAGCTTGCGCCGGCCCAGGAGGTCGCCCACGGAACCGGCGAGCAGGGCGCCGACCATCACGCCGACCAGGGCATAGCTGCCCAGCATGCCGGCGATCGCCGGGGTCACGGTGCCGATCTGCGAGGGGTCGCGCAGCAAGGTCGAAACGACCGCGCCATAGACCACCAGGTCATAGCCGTCGAAGATCAGTCCCACGGTGGCCAGGGCCACGACCCAGGCCAGCGTCCTGCGGCGCCTGGCCTCCCTTTGGGCATTTTCTGTTGGTGTCATCGCGTCTCCTTTGCGGGTCCTCGGCGCCGCGCTCACTCGGCCGGCCCGACGCGCAGCTCGATCTCGCCCACGCCTTCCACACGGCCCTGGATCAGGTCGCCCGGCACGACCGCGCCCACGCCTTCGGGCGTGCCGGTGTAGATCAGGTCGCCGGGTTGCAGGTGGTAGAACAGCGACAGGTCGGCGATGATTTCGCGGATGTTCCAGATCAGCTTGTCCACGTTGGACTGCTGCTTCGTTTGACCGTTGACGCTCAGGGCGATCTCGCCGCGCTCGATCACCATGCCGGGCATGGGCACGATCTCGGTGCAGACCGAGGACTGCTCCACGTCCTTGCCCAGATCCCAGGGACGGCCCTTGTCGCGCGCCACCAGCTGCAGGTCGCGGCGTGTCATGTCCAGGCCGCAGGCATAGCCGTAGATGACCTGGTGCGCGTCTTCCCGCGTCACGCGGAAGGCTGGCGCGCCGATGGCGACCACCAGCTCCATCTCGAAGTGGTAGTTACTGGTCTCGGGCGGGTAGGCCACGGTGGCACCGCTTGCCACCAGGGTCTGCGGGGCCTTGGTGAAGTAGAACGGGCGCTCGATCGACTTGTCGACCGGACGGCCCATCTCGACGGCATGGGCGTGGTAGTTGCGGCCGACGAAGAACAGGCGGTTGATGGGGAGGCGCTCGGCCTTGCCGCGCACGGGCAGGGACTGAACGGCGGGCGGGTTCCAGAGGTAGGCGGTCATGTCGGGTTCCTGTTTTGACAAAGCACGGGACCGCCCTGGGGCGGCCCCTCGGGTGGGCGGGGAGGTCAGCCGCGGTTCTCGTAGACGCCGAGCTTGCGGTGCAGGGGCGACTCGTCGGCGACGAAGACGAAGGACGGGCGGTCGGACTGGCGGTTCTTCAGCGTGACGGCGCTGTAGCCCGGCGCGCAGCAGGTGTCGGCCTCGGCCAGCGTGAAGGCCTGGTCCTCGACCTTGACGTCGACGCCGCCTTCGATCAGGTGGAACACCATGGCCGGCGAGCGCACGGGCAGCTGCAGGGTCTGGCCCGGGCGCAGCATCAGGGCGTAGAAGCCGAGGATGTTCTGGGCGTCGCCGCCGGTCTCCGGGTTGACGTAGCTGACCTGCACCGCTTCGAGCTCGGGCTGGTCGGCGGCCAGGGCCTCGAGCGCGGCACGCGCCTCGACCCAGGGGTAGCGCAGCATGGGGTAGGCCTTGCTCGAGCGCTCGAACACGGGCGTGGGCACCACGCCGCCGCGCGCATAGGCGCGGTCGCCGCGGCCGGGCTTGACCTCCTGGCGCGGGCCGTCGATGTGGTAGCTGGCCTCCATGTAGTAGACCAGGGGCAGGTCCAGGACGTCGAGCCAGACCACCGGCTGGTCGCCGTCGTGGCCGTGCTCGTGCCACAGGCCGGTGGGCGTGAGGATCAGGTCGCCGCGGCTCATCGGGCATTTCTCGCCGTCCACCGTGGTCCAGGCGCCTTCGCCTTCGACGACCATGCGCACCGCGTTGGGCGTGTGGCGGTGCGAGGGCGCCCATTCGCCGGGCAGCAGCAGCTGCATGCCCAGGTACATGGCGGCGCTGGCCTGCATCTTCTCCAGGCCGTGGCCGGGGTTGGCCAGCACCAGCACGCGGCGCTCGGCCTTCTCGATCGGCGTGAGCTCGCCGGCCTTGAGCAGCAGCGGCTTGATCGTCTCGTAGGGCCAGTGCGTGGCGCGGGTGTTGGGCCGCGGCTTGCCCGGCGGCAGCACGGCGCGCAGGCTGGGCCACAGCGGCACCAGGTTGAGCTTCGTCAGCGCATCGCGGTAGTCCTGCGGCAGGTCTTCCAGGCGTCCGAGTTCTTGCATGGTCGTTCCTCTAGAGGGGTAGGGATCAGTGCTCGGCCAGGCAGTTGGCCACGTTCCAGCCATACAGCCATTCCATGGCGTCGTAGAAGCGCTCGGGGGTGCGGCCCTTCCACAGCTCGTTGCGCACCAGGCGCTCGACGCCCTTGGCGTGGTAGATGCGGCCCATCTCGCGCGAAGACAGCACGATGCGCGCGGTGCGGGCGACGCGCGAGCGCTGGTACAGGTCCAGGGCCTTGGCCCAGTCGTTGCCGTGCACGCGCAGCGCCTCGCCCAGCGTCACGGCGTCCTCGAGCGCCATGCAGGCGCCCTGGGCCATGTACTGGGTGGTCGGGTGGGCGGCGTCGCCCAGCAGGGTGACGCGGCCGTAGCTCCACTGGGCGATCGGCTCGCGGTCGGCCGTGGCCCAGCGCTTCCAGCTCTTGGGCAGGTCGATCAGCTGGCGCGCCCTGGGGCAGATGCCCTGGAAGTAGCTCTGCACCTCCTCCTTGCTGCCCTCGGTGACGCCCCATTCCTCCTGCTGCCGGCTGTGGAAGGTCACGACCACGTTGTACTGCTCGCCGCCGCGCAGCGGGTAGTGCACCAGGTGGCAGTTGGGGCCGACCCAGATGCTGGCAGCGTTCCACTGCAGGTCCTCGGGAAAGTCCTTCTTGTCGACCACGGCGCGGTACACCACATGGCCGGTCACGCGGGCCGGGTCGCCCACGAGCTGCTGTCGCACCACGGATTTGACGCCGTCGGCGCCGATCAGCGCCACGCCGCGGTGCGCCTGGCCGTTCTGGTCGTAGACGGTGATGCTGTGCTCGTCCTGCTCGATGCGCTCGACGCGGGTGGAGGTCAGGAACTCGACCTGGCCGGTCTCCTGCGCGCCCTCGAGCAGGGACAGGTGCACGTCGACCCGGTGGATCACGGCGTAGGGGTTGCCGAAGCGCTTGCGGAAGGCCTCGCCGGTCGGTATCTTGCCGACCTGGTACTCGTCGATCGCGTCGTGCATCACCATGTAGTCGGTGTAGACGGCGCGGCCGCGCGCCTTTTCGCCCACGCCCAGGGCGTCGAAGGCGTGGAAGGCATTGGGGCCGAGCTGGATGCCGGCGCCGATCTCGCCGATCTGGGGCGCCTGCTCCAGCACCTTGACACGAAAGCCCTGGCGCACCAGGGCCAGGGCGGCGGCCAGGCCGCCGATGCCGCCGCCGGCGACCAGCACCGGCAATTCTGTGGTCTCAACACGCATGGGTCACCTCGTGAAACGGTTGGAGCTAATAGTATGTATGCTTTTGATAAGTGTACTTAGTAATGTTACCTTCGAACCTAGGGTTTACCCCTTGGTGCGTCCGCCCGCATGCCGGGACCCGACAGCCTTGGCCGGCCGGCTAAAATTCCGCCCTCCATAGACTCCAGGTGGCCGTATCGTGTCCGACCGTCTCGCGGTGCTGCCGCAGTACTTGATTCCCAAGCGGGCGCTGACGCGCGTTGCGGGCCGCATCGCCGGCGCGCGCGGTGGCGTTCGCACCCATGCGCTGATCCGCCGCTTCGTGGCCCGTTATGGCGTGGACATGAGCGAGGCGGCCGATCCCGACATCGCGAGCTACGCCAGCTTCAACGAGTTCTTCACGCGCCCGCTGCGCGAGGGCGCGCGCCCGCTGGCGGCCGCCGATTTCCTCAGCCCGGTGGACGGTGCCATCAGCCAGTGCGGCGCCATCGAGCGCGACCAGATCTTCCAGGCCAAGGGCCACAGCTACAGCACGCGCGCGCTGCTCGGCGGCGACGCCGAACTGGCGGCCCATTTCGACGACGGCCAGTTTGCCACGCTGTACCTGAGCCCCAGGGACTACCACCGTGTCCACATGCCCTGCGAGGGGCGCCTCACGCGCATGGTCTACGTGCCGGGCACGCTGTTCTCGGTCAACCCCGCCACGGCGCGCGGCGTGCCCGGCCTGTTCGCGCGCAACGAGCGCGTGGTCTGCGTGTTCGAAACGGCGCGCGGGCCCTTTGCCCTGGTGCTGGTGGGCGCGACCATCGTCGGCAGCATGGCCACGGTCTGGCACGGGGTGGTCAATCCGCCGCGACCGGGACGGCTGCGCGAATGGCGCTACGAGGACCAGGCCATCGTGCTGCAGCGCGGGGAAGAAATGGGGCGCTTCCTGCTCGGCTCGACCGTGGTCCTGCTGTTCCCCAAGGACACGCTGCGCTTCAGCCCCGACTGGACGCCGGCCCGTGCCATCCGCATGGGCGAGGCCATGGCCTCGGCCTGATCCTTTTCACCATCTCACTTTTCAGGCCTCTCCATGACCACCCTAGGCACCCCTCTGTCCCCCTCGGCCACCAAGGTCATGCTGCTCGGTTCCGGCGAGCTCGGCAAGGAGGTGCTGATCGCGCTGCAGCGCCTGGGCGTGGAGACCATCGCGGTGGACCGCTACGACCATGCTCCCGGCCAGCAGGTGGCGCACCACGCGCGCACCATCGCCATGAGCGACCCGGCCCAGCTCAAGGCGCTGGTCGAGCTGGAGCGGCCGCAGCTCGTGGTGCCCGAGATCGAGGCCATCGCCACGCCCATGCTGGAGGAGCTCGAAGCCGCCGGCGTGGTGCGCGTCATTCCTACGGCGCGCGCCGCGCGCCTGACCATGGACCGCGAGGGCATACGCCGGCTGGCCGCCGAGACCCTGGGCCTGCCGACCAGCCCCTACAGGTTCTGCGACTCGCTGGCCGAACTGCAGGCCGCGATCGATGCAGGAATAGGCTACCCCTGCATCGTCAAGCCGGTGATGAGCAGCTCGGGCAAGGGTCAGAGCAAGATCGACGGCCCGGCCGAGGTGCAAAAGGCCTGGGAGGTCGCCATGGCCGGCGGCCGCGTCAGCCACGGCCGCGTGATCGTCGAGGGCTTCGTGGACTTCGACTATGAGATCACCCTGCTGACGGTGCGCGCGCCGGGGGAGGGCGGCCAGGTCGAGACGCATTTCTGCGATCCGATCGGCCATGTGCAGGTCGGCGGCGACTATGTGGAGAGCTGGCAGCCGCATCCCATGCACCCGGCGGCGCTGGACAGGGCGCGCCAGATCGCCAAGTCCGTCACCGACGACCTGGGCGGCCAGGGACTGTTCGGCGTCGAGCTGTTCGTCAAGGGCGAGCAAGTCTGGTTCAGCGAGGTCAGCCCGCGCCCGCACGACACCGGCCTGGTGACCCTGGTCACCCAGTGGCAGAGCGAGTTCGAGCTGCACGCACGCGCCATCCTGGGCCTGCCGGTCAGCACCGCGCTCCGGAGCCCCGGCGCCAGCGCCGTGATCTACGGCGGCGTGGACGCGGCGGGCATCGTGTTCGATGGCGTGGACGAGGCGCTGCGCGTGCCGAACACCGAGCTGCGCCTGTTCGGCAAGCCCGAGAGCTTCGCCCGGCGCCGCATGGGCGTGGCGCTGGCCCACGACGCGGACGTGGAGACGGCGCGCCAGCGCGCCAAGCAGGCCGCGGCGCGCGTTCGGCCGCGCCGGGCCTGAGCGACTTACTGGAAGGCCACCTCGGCGAAGCTGCGCAGCTTGCGGCTGTGCAGCTGGTCCACGCCGCCGGCGCGCAGGCGCTCCATGGCGCGGATGCCGATCTGCAGGTGCTGGTTGACCCGGTCGCGGTAGAACTGGTTGGCCATGCCGGGCAGCTTGATCTCGCCGTGCAGCGGCTTGTCGCTCACGCACAGCAGGGTGCCGTAGGGCACGCGGAAGCGAAAGCCGTTGGCCGCGATGGTCGCGCTTTCCATGTCCAGGGCGACGGCGCGGCTCTGGCTGAAGCGCCGCTCGGGCGTGGAGGCCACGTTCTGCGAGGGCAGCAGCTCCCAGTTGCGGTTGTCGGTGCTGGCCACGGTGCCGGTGCGCATCACGCGCTTGAGCTCGTAGCCCTGCAGCTGGGTGATCTCGGCCACGGCCGCCTCCAGCGCCACCTGTACCTCGGCCAGTGCCGGGATCGGTACCCACAGCGGCAGCTCCTCGTCCAGCACATGGTCCTCGCGCACATAGCCGTGCGCCAGCACGTAGTCGCCCAGCTGCTGGCTGTTGCGCAGGCCAGCGCAGTGGCCCAGCATGATCCAGGCGTGCGGGCGCAGCACCGCGATGTGGTCGGTGATGGTGCGGGCGTTGCTGGGCCCGACGCCGATGTTGACCATGGTGATGCCGCTGCGGTCGGCGCGCACCAGGTGGTAGGCCGGCATCTGCGGCAGGCGCGGCGGCGGCACGCCGGGCAGGCCCTTGAGCGGCACGCCCAGGGCGTCGGTGTCGCCCTCGGACAGACCGGCGCGCCGCGTCACCACGTTGCCCGGCTCGACGAAGGCGATGTACTCGCTTTGCGGGTCGGCCATGGCGGCGCGCCCCAGCGCGATGAACTCGTCGATGTAGAACTGGTAGTTGGTGAACAGCACGAAGTTCTGGAACCATTCGGGCGCCGTGCCGGTGTAGTGGCGCAGCCGGTGCAGCGAGTAGTCGACGCGCGGCGCGGTGAACAGCGCCAGCGGCTGCGCCTCCCCCGGGCCGGCCTCGAAGGTGCCGTTGGCGATGCCGTCATCCATGGCGTTGAGGTCGGGCAGGTCGAACATGTCGCGCATCAGCCAGCGGCGCTCGGGGCTCAGCGAGCCCTCCACATGGTCCTGCTCGGCGAAGCTGAAATGCACCGGGATGGGCTGGCTGCTGGTGCCGACTTCCAGCGCCACATGGTGGTTGGCCAGCAGCAGGCGGAACTGCTCGCGGTAGTAGTCGGCGTACAGGTCGGGCCGGGTCAGCGTGGTCTCGAAACGGCCCGGGCCGGCCACGAAGCCGTAGCTCAGGCGCGAGTCGCTGCGCGCCACGGTCTCGGTGTGCACGCGCACGAAGGGGTAGAAGGCGCGCACGCGCAGCGGCGCGTCGGGGTCGGTGTGGCCCGGCTGCGGCTGGCCGGACACGAAGCGCTGCATGGCCTCGCGCAGGTGGGTGGTGCCGGCCAGGTAGATGGCCTTGACCTGGGCCAGGGCGGCATCGGGGTCGGTGAAGCGGGCGGGGGCGGTGAAGGGCGGCAGGTACGGCATGGCGCTATTGTCCACCGTCCGCATCCTCATGGCCGGCACTGCAGGTCCGCGCTAGCATTGGCCCATGTTGGATGCCGTCCTTCCCGGTCCCTCGCTGCGGGTGGCCGACGCTGTCACCGTGCTCACCGCCGCCCTGGGTTGCGGGCTGCTGATCGGCATCGAGCGCGAGCGGCGCAAGGGCACGGGGCCGACGCGCGCGCTGGCCGGTGTTCGCTCGTTCGCGCTGGTCAGCGTGCTGGGTGCCGCGGCCATGCTCATGAACCAGCCCTGGCTGGTGGCCGTGGGCGCGGCCTTCGTGGCGGCCCTGGGCGTGGTGGGCTACGCGCGCGACAAGTCCGGCGACCCCGGCACCACCACCGAGATCGCCCTGTTGCTGACCTACCTGATCGGCGCGCTGTGCGCCTGGAGCCTGGCGCTGGCCGCAGGCATGGCGGTGGGCCTGACGGCGCTGCTGGCGGGGCGCGAGCGCATGCACCAGGTGGCGCGCGACTGGCTGCACCCGGCCGAGGTGCGCGACGGCATCGTGCTGGCGGCGCTGGCGCTGATCGCGCTGCCGCTGATGCCGAACCGGCCGTTCTGGGGGCCGGTGCTCAACCCGCACCTGATCACCCAGCTGCTGGCCCTGCTGTTGGCCATCCAGGCGCTGGCCCACCTGAGCCGCCGCCTGTTTCAGGCGCGCCAGGCCATGGCGCTGTCGGCCCTGGCCTCGGGCTTCGTCTCCAGCACCGCGACCATCGCCAGCCTCGGCATGGAAGTGCGGGAAGGCCGTGCCCTGGCCCGCCCCATGGCCGGCGCGGCCCTGCTCAGCTGCGTGGCCACCATGCTGCAGCTGCTGGTGGTGGCGGCCGCGGTGCAGCCGGCCTGGCTGCGCCTGATGTGGTTGCCCTGCCTGGCGGGCGCCGCGTTGGCCGCGCTCTGGGGCGGCTGGCTGGTGGCCGCCGCCGCATTGCCCGCCAAGGCGGCGCGCAAGGGAGGCGCGGTGGCGGACGGTGGGCGCATGTTCAGCCTGCGCGGCGCCGCGCTGGTGGCGGCGCTGCTGACCGGCATCCAGGTGCTCGTCTACGCGCTGCAGAGCTGGCTCGGTGACGCGGGCTTGCTGGCCGGCACGCTGCTGGGGGCGCTGGCCGACTTGCATGCCGTCACCGCGGCCGTGCTGGTGCAGGGGGGCCCCGAGGGGGCGCAGGCCGCGCAGCTGCGCGAGGCCCTGATGACCGCGCTGCTGTTGCACGGCGTTAGCAAGGGCACCACGGCCTGGCTCAGCGGCGGCGGCGGCTATGCGCTGCGCCTCGCGCCGGGCTTGCTGGCCCAATCCGTCGTGAGTGCGGCCGGCATCGCCTGGCTGGCGGGCGATTTCTGAGCGCGAGTACGCTGGGGCAAGGACTGCCCCTTGGAAACTGATGTAATTGGCGCCTGCCTTCGACCGACGCATGAGCATGAATTCGACACCCACGTCCTCTTCCAGCCATTTCGGCGCCCTGCGCCGATTGCCGACTGGCATCTGGGTGCTGGGCTTCGTCAGTCTGCTGATGGACATTTCCTCCGAGATGATCCACAGCCTGCTGCCCTTGTTCATGGTCGGCACGCTGGGCGTGAGCGTGGCCGTGGTCGGTCTCATCGAGGGCCTGGCCGAGGCCACGGCCTTGATCGTCAAGGTGTTCTCCGGCGTCATTAGCGACTGGGTCGGCAAGCGCAAGCCCCTGGCGGTACTGGGTTACGGCCTGGGCGCGCTGACCAAGCCGCTGTTCGCTCTGGCGCCGGGCGCCGGACTGGTGTTCACGGCACGCCTGCTCGACCGCGTGGGCAAGGGCATACGCGGCGCGCCGCGCGACGCGCTGGTGGCCGACATCGCGCCGCCCGAGATGCGCGGCGCGGCGTTCGGCCTGCGCCAGTCGCTGGACACCGTGGGCGCCTTCATCGGGCCGCTGCTGGCCGTGGGCCTGATGCTGCTGTGGGCCAACAATTTCCGCGCGGTGTTCGCCGTGGCCGTGGTTCCAGGCGTATTGGCGGTGGCGCTGCTGGTGTTCGGGGTGCGTGACCCGGACGGCGCGCCGCGCCAGCAGCGCGTCAACCCGGTCTCGCGTGCCAACCTCAAGCGCCTGTCCGCCGCCTACTGGTGGGTGGTGGGCATAGGGGCGGTGTTCACGCTGGCGCGCTTTTCCGAGGCCTTTCTGGTACTGCGCGCCGAGCAGACCGGCGTGGCCACGGCCCTGGTGCCGCTGGTCATGGTCGCGATGAACGTGGTCTATGCCGCCAGCGCCTACCCGTTTGGCCACCTGTCGGACCGCATGTCGCACAGCCGCTTGCTGCTGTGGGGCCTGGCGGTGCTGGTGGCCGCCGATGCGGTGATCGCGCTGTCCGGCCACTGGAGCGGGCTGCTGGCCGGGGTGGCGCTGTGGGGCATCCACATGGGCATGACCCAGGGCTTGCTGGCTGCCATGGTGGCTGACGTGGCGCCGGCCGACCTGCGCGGCACGGCCTACGGCTTCTTCAACCTGGTCAGCGGCCTGGCCATGCTGGTGGCCAGTGTGGTGGCCGGCCTGCTGTGGCAGACGCTCGGGCCGGCCTGGACCTTCGGTGCCGGCGGGCTGTTCTGCCTGCTGGCCATGGGCGGGCTGGCCTGGCGCGGCCTGCGGCTGGCGACGGCTCAGGCCTGACGGCGCCCGAATGAAAAAGGCCCGCCGAAGCGGGCCCATGTGAACGCCGGAGCAGCTGCGGCGCTCAGCCGCCGTGGAATTTCACCACCAGGGGCACGATCAGCAGCGCCACGATGTTGATGATCTTGATCAGCGGGTTGACGGCCGGGCCGGCCGTGTCCTTGTAGGGGTCGCCCACGGTGTCGCCGGTCACCGCGGCCTTGTGGGCTTCGGAGCCCTTGCCGCCGTGGTGGCCGTCCTCGATGTACTTCTTGGCGTTGTCCCAGGCGCCGCCGCCGGTGCACATGGAAATGGCGACGAACAGGCCGGTCACGATGGTGCCCATCAGCAGGCCGCCCAGGGCCTTGGGGCCGAGGACCAGGCCGACCAGGATGGGCACGGCCACCGGCAACAGGCTGGGGATGACCATCTCCTTGATGGCGGCCGCCGTCAGCATGTCCACGGCCGTGCCGTACTCGGGCTTGGCCGTGCCTTCCATGATGCCCTTGATGTCGCGAAACTGGCGGCGCACCTCCACCACCACGGCACCGGCGGCGCGGCCCACGGCCTCCATGGCCATGGCGCCGAACAGGTAGGGGATCAGGCCGCCGATGAACAGGCCCACGATCACCATCGGGTCGGACAGGTCGAAGCGGATCGCCTGGCCGCTGCTCTCGAGCTTGTGCGTGTAGTCGGCGAACAGCACCAGGGCGGCGAGGCCGGCCGAGCCGATGGCATAGCCCTTGGTCACGGCCTTGGTGGTGTTGCCCACGGCGTCCAGCGGGTCGGTGATGTCGCGCACGCTGCTCGGCATCTCGGCCATTTCGGCGATGCCGCCGGCGTTGTCGGTGATCGGGCCGTAGGCGTCCAGCGCCACGATGATGCCGGCCATGGACAGCATGGACATGGCGGCGACCGCGATGCCGTACAGCCCCGCCAGCGCGTAGGCCACGATGATGGCGATGCAGACGCAGATCACGGGCCAGGCGGTGGAGCGCATGGACACGCCAAGGCCGGCGATGATGTTGGTGCCGTGGCCGGTGGTCGAGGCCTGGGCGATGTGGCGCACCGGCGCGTACTGCGTGCCGGTGTAGAACTCGGTGATCCAGACCAGGGCGGCGGTCAGGGCCAGGCCGACCACGCAGGCGCCGAACAGGCGCAGCTGGCTGCCGCTGGCGGTGACGGCGTTGTCGGGCATGATCCAGGTGGTGACGAAGTAGAAGGCGATCAGGGACAGCACGCCGGCGATGGCCAGGCCCTTGTAGAGCGCCGGCATCACGTTGCGCATGTCCGGGGAGGCCTTGACGAAGAAACAGCCGATGATGGAGGCGACGATGGATACCGCGCCCAGCGCCAGCGGATAGAGCACCGCCTGCACCGGGGCCGCGGCCACCAGCAGCGCGCCCAGCACCATGGTGGCGATCAGGGTCACGGCATAGGTTTCGAACAGGTCGGCTGCCATGCCGGCGCAGTCGCCCACGTTGTCGCCCACGTTGTCGGCGATCACGGCCGGGTTGCGCGGGTCGTCCTCGGGGATGCCGGCCTCCACCTTGCCGACCAGGTCGGCGCCCACGTCGGCGCCCTTGGTGAAGATGCCGCCGCCCAGACGCGCGAAGATCGAGATCAGCGAGGCGCCGAAGGCAAAGCCGATCAGCGGGTTCAGCAGGGTGGCGAGATTCTTGTCCGGCGTGAGCACGCCGTTGCCGACCAGGAACCAGTAGAAGGCCGTCACGCCGAGCAGGCCCAGGCCCACCACCAGCATGCCGGTGATGGCGCCGCCGCGGAACGCGACGTCGAGTGCCGGGCCTATGCCGCGCGTGGCGGCCTGGGCGGTGCGCACGTTGGCGCGCACCGAGACGTTCATGCCGATGAAACCGCAGGCGCCCGAGAGGAGGGCGCCGACCACGAAGCCGACGGCGGTCTTTCCGTCCAGGAACACGGCTATCAGCAGGGCCAGTACCACGCCAGCCAAGGCGATGGTGCGGTATTGGCGCGCCAGATAGGCCGCCGCGCCGGCCTGGATGGCCGAGGCGATTTCCTGCATGCGGGCGTTGCCCGCGTCCTGGGAAAGAATCCAGCCGCGCGCCCAGATGCCGTAGATCACGGCAATGAGCCCGCAGACAAGCGCCAGAATCGGCACTGCGTTGCCAGTCATTTGCTTACCCCTCTCAGTGTGTTGTTTCTCTTGGAGGAGGTTCAACGCTTTGGAGGAACCCCCGCGGCGTTGCTTCCTCGCTCCCAGCAAGAGGAGTCGATTGGCCAACTCGCGCAATTTAACTTGAAAAATGTGACAGTGGCCCGGGGCGCAAGGTCGGTGAAAGTAAAATCCGGGTTAATCCCAGTGTCTTTCCTGATTCAACGCAACTTCCAGAGACTTCTTTCATGTCCCTCGACAACGTCACCCCCGGCAGCAAAGTTCCCGACGCCTTCAACGTGATCATCGAGATTCCGATGAACGCCGACCCCGTCAAGTACGAGGTGGACAAGGAAACCGGCGCCATCTTCGTGGACCGTTTCATGAGCACGGCCATGCACTACCCGACCAACTACGGCTATGTGCCCAAGACCATCAGCGGCGACGGCGACCCGGTGGACGTGCTGGTGATCACCCCCGTGCCCCTGATTCCTGGCGTGGTCGTGCCCTGCCGCGCGATCGGCATCCTGAAGATGGAGGACGAGGCGGGCGAGGACGGCAAGGTGCTGGCCGTGCCGGTCGACAAGATCCTGTCGATCTACACCCAGTGGCAGAAGCCCGAGGACCTGAACCCGCTGCGCCTGAAGACCATCGCCCATTTCTTCGAGCACTACAAGGACCTCGAGGAAGGCAAGTGGGTCAAGGTGCTGGGCTGGGAAGGCCCGGAAGCCGCCCGCAAGGAAATCATGGACGGCATCGCCAACTACAACCAGGCCAAGGCCTGATCTTCGGCGGCCAGTGCCCGATACAGGGCGCCTGACCGGCGGAACCGGTCAGGCGCTTTTTGTTTGGCGCAGCGGGCTGCGCCGCTCGAGCTGCTCCAGGTAGCCGGCCACGCCCTGCCCCTCGCGCGCCAGAAAGCGCTCGACCGCGTCGGCGAAGGCCGGGTGGGCCAGCCAGTGGGCACTGCTGGCCTGCACCGGCAACAGGGCACGCGCCATCTTGTGCTCGCCCTGGGCGCCGCCCTCGAAGCGCTGCACGCCGTGCGCGATGCACCACTGCAGCGGCTGGTAGTAGCAGGCCTCGAAATGCAGGCAGTCCACGCGCTCGAGCGCGCCCCAGTAGCGGCCGTAGGCCACGGCCGGGCGCCCGCCCGCGTCGAGCGCGATCAGGCTGCTGGCGATGGGGCGGCCGGCGCGCTCGGCGACGAACAGCAGCCAGTTCTCGGGCATGTGGGCGGCCATGCGGCGGAAGAAGTCCCGGCTCAGGTAGGGCGGGTTGCCATGCTCGAGGTAGGTGCGCTCGTAGCAGCGGTAGAAGAAATCCCAGTCGGCGGCCGTGATGTCGGCGCCCCGGGCCCAGCGAAAGGCCACGCCGGCCTCGCGCACCTTGCGGCGCTCCTGGCGGATTTTCTTGCGCTTGTCCTGGCTCAGGCTGGCCAGGAAATCTTCGAAGTCCTGGAATCCGGGCGTCGAATTTTTCCAGTGGAACTGCACGTTGTGGCGCAGCATCAGGCCGGCACGCGCGCAGGCTGCCAGATCCTCTTCGGTGGCGAACAGCAGATGCAGAGAGGACAGGCCTTGTTCGCGGCAGTCCTCGACCAGGGCCCTCAGCAGGGTTTCGCGTGCCGCGGCGTCGCGCGCCAGCAGCCTTGTGCCGGGCACGGGCGTGAAGGGCACGGCCACCAGGGCCTTGGGGTAGTAGGTTAGGCCATGCTGCTCGTAGGCGCCGGCCCAGGCCTGGTCGAACACATACTCACCCCAGGAATGGCTCTTGAGGTAGACCGCGCAGGCGGCCACCAGCTGCCCCGCCTGCCAGAGGCTGGTGAAGCGGGGCGTCCAGCCGGTGGCGGGTGTGGCGCTGCCGCTGGCGTGCAGCGCGGCCAGGTATTCATGGCGCATGAACGGCGTGGGATGCGGCTGTGCGGCCAGCAGCGCGTTCCAGGCCTCGGCGGGCAGCGCCTGCGGTGAGGCGTTCACGCGGGTGACATAATCTTTAGCCTCGTTCTTCAGCACCTGTATGACTCTCAAAATCTGCGTGGCCCAACTCAACTTCGAGGTGGGGGACATGCCGGGTAACGCCCGCAAGATCATCGAGGCGGCGAAGGCCGCCTACGCGGACGGTGCGCGGCTGCTGCTCACGCCGGAACTCTCGATCTGCGGCTACCCGGCCGAAGACCTGCTGCTGCGCCCGGCCTTCATCGCCGCCTGCGATGATGCCGTGAAAACCGTGGCCCGCGAGCTCGCGGGGTTGAAGCACCTCACGGTGGTGGTCGGCCACCCGAGCGGCAGCAGCAGCCGAACGCGCAGCGTGTCGGTGCAGCAGTGCCACAACTCGGCCAGCGTGCTGCGCGGCGGCGAGGTGGTGGCGCGCTATGCCAAGCGCGAGCTGCCGAACTACCAGGTGTTCGACGAGCGGCGTTATTTCGCGCCCGGGCAGGGCGTCTGCGTGTTCGAGGTGGCGGGCATCCGCATCGGCCTGCTGATCTGCGAGGACGCCTGGTTCGAGGAGCCGGCCCGCCTGGCGCTGGAGGCCGGCGCCGAAATGCTGGCCGTGATCAATGCCTCGCCCTTCCATGTCGGCAAGGGCTACGAGCGCGAGGCCATGATGCGCCAGCGCAGCCAGGCCTGTGGCCTGCCCCTGGTCTATGCCCACCTGATCGGGGGGCAGGACGAGGTGGTGTTCGAGGGGCATTCGTTCGCGCTGCAGGCCGACGGCAGCCTGGCGGGCCGGGCGCCCAGCTTCGTCGAGAAGCTTTACTCCCTGCAAGTGGAGGGCACGCACGGAGCGTTGCGCCTGCGCGGCGAGGTCGAGCCCGAGCGCAGCCCGGACGCCGACCTGTGGGACGCCCTGGTGCTGGGCGTGCGCGACTACATCGGCAAGAATGGCTTCCCGGAGGTGATCCTGGGCCTGTCGGGCGGCATCGATTCGGCGCTGGTGCTGGCGGTCGCGGTCGACGCCCTGGGCCGCGACAAGGTGCGCACCGTGATGATGCCTTCGCCCTACACGGCCGACATCAGCTGGATCGACGCGCGCGAAATGGCGTCCCGGCTCGGCGTGCGCTACGAGGAGATCTCGATCGCGCCGCTGTTCGAGGGCTTCAAGACCGCGCTGGCCGAGCAGTTCCGGGGGCGCGCCGAGGACACGACCGAAGAGAACATCCAGGCGCGCATCCGCGGCACGCTGCTGATGGCCCTGTCCAACAAGTTCGGCGCCGTGGTGCTGACCACCGGCAACAAGAGCGAGATGGCGACCGGCTACTGCACGCTGTACGGCGACATGGCGGGCGGCTTTGCCGTCATCAAGGACCTGGCCAAGACCACGGTGTTCCGCCTGGCGCGCTGGCGCAACGCCCATGACCCCTGTGGCACGGGCGCCAGCCCCATTCCCGAGCGCATCATCACGCGCCCGCCCAGCGCCGAACTGCGGGCCGGCCAGACCGACCAGGACAGCCTGCCGCCCTACGAGGTGCTGGACGCGATCATCGAGCGCTACATGGAGAACGACGAGAGCATCGAGCAGATGATCGCGGACGGCCTGCCGCGTGCCGATGTCGAGCGCGTCACCCGCCTCATCAAGGTCAACGAGTACAAGCGCCGCCAGGCCCCCCTGGGGATACGCGTCACGCACCGCGGGTTCGGCAAGGATTGGCGTTATCCTATTACGAGCAAATTTCGCGCATAACCCGTTACCCGCAAGCAGGAAAACATGAAGCAGATCACCGCCATCGTCAAACCTTTCAAGCTCGAGGAAGTGCGCGAAGCCCTGGCGGAATGCGGCGTCACCGGCCTCACGGTCACCGAGGTCAAGGGCTTTGGCCGCCAGAAGGGCCATACCGAGCTGTACCGCGGCGCCGAGTACGTGGTGGACTTCCTGCCCAAGGTGAAGGTGGAGGTGGTGGTCAAGGACATCGACGTCGAGCGCTGCGTGGACGCCATCGTGCGCGCCGCGCGCACCGGCAAGATCGGCGACGGCAAGATCTTCGTGACCGCCGTGGAGCGCGTGGTGCGCATCCGCACCGGCGAGCTCGACGAAACGGCGGTCTGACCGGTCAGCGCGGAGCGCTGTTCCTGTTCAGATCTGTTCCACGCGCGCTGCCGGCGCCAGGCCGGCGGCCTGCACGAGTTCGCGCAACAGGCCCTCGGGGTCGCTTTCAATCCGGATCAAGTCCATCTGCCAGTCGCCCATGAAGCCCTGGCGCACGGTCGATTGCAGGAAGGACACCAGCGGGTCGTAGTAGCCCGCCAGGTTGAGCAGGCCGACCGGCTTGTCGTGGTAGCCGAGCTGGCGCCAGGTCCAGACCTCGAAGAACTCCTCGAAGGTGCCGATCCCGCCCGGCAGCGCCAGGAAGGCGTCCGCCTGCTCCGCCATCAGGCGCTTGCGCTCGTGCATGGTCTCGACCACGTGCAGCTCGGTGCATTCGTGGTGGGCCCATTCCTTCTCGACCAGCGCGGTCGGGATGATGCCGACCACCCGGCCGCCGGCGTCCAGCGTGGCGTCGGCAAGAATGCCCATCAGGCCGTTCTTGCCGCCACCGTAGACCAGCTGGCCGCCGTGTTCGCCGATCCAGCGGCCCACGGCGCGCGCGGTGCGGGCGAATTCAGGGCTGGCTCCGGGCTTGGAGCCGCAGTACACGCAAACGGAAAAAGCGGGGGTCATGCAGAAAACCTCTGTAGCAGGGCGGCGATCCAGATGCCGCCGGACAGCAGCAGGCTCAGCAGAACGGCGGCGCTGCCCATGTCCTTGGCGCGTTTGGACAGATCGTGCCATTCGGGGCCGATGCGGTCGATCGCGGTCTCTATGCCGGTGTTGAGCAGCTCGACGATCATGACCAGCAGGACCGAACCCGCCAGCAAGGCGGTCTCGACCCAGCTGCGCCCCAGCCAGAAGGCCAGCGGCAGCAGCGCCACGGCCGCAATGGCTTCCTGGCGGAACGCCGTCTCGCCCCAGCCGGCGCGCAGGCCCTCCAGCGAGTAGCCCGCGGCATGCCAGACGCGGTTGAGGCCGGTGCGGTATTTCTGTGCGTTCACTTGGCCGTGGCGGGCGGCGGCAGGATCGGGAATGGACATGCCGTGATTGTCGCCTAGCGGCGAGGCGTCGGCTGACGCCAGGCTTAGCGTGGCGTGGCGTGGACCAGCCGCGTGCCGGCCAGGGCGTCGTGCCAGAACTGGCGCTGCGGGTGGAAGCGGCTCAGCAGCGCCCAGACCAGGACCCAACCGGCCAGCAACACCAGGATCTCGGCGGCCGGCAGGTCGAACGGCGCCTGCGCCGCCAGCGGGGGCAGGAACCAGAGCCAGCTGGCCAGGTAGCGCAACAGTGCCCGTCCCTGGCTCAGCGGCTTGCCTTCGCAGGTGACGACCCGGATATGCCAGGTCTTCATCGCCAGGGTCTGGCCCTTGGCCCAGAACCAGGTGAAATAGATGCCGAACACCACGAACACGAAGGCCTGCAGGCCATGGCGGTTGTCCAGGGCATGCCGGGTCTGGGTCAGCGTGCCGAACAGGTAGCCGGCGATGAAGACCACGCCGAACAGCAGCAGGCCCTCGTACAGCCAGCAGGCCATGCGGCGGCGCAGGCTGGGCGCCGTCAGGTCGAGGGGGCGGGGCAGGGCAGCGCTGGAAGCGGCAGGCAGGGCGTTCATCGGCAACGGGGTGAGAAGGTCGCCCTCGGGAGGGATGCGAGGGCGACCTTCTCACCCCGTT
>NZ_SCMM01000048.1:0-33070 GCF_005503345.1 Ramlibacter sp. 2FC | reverse complement strand
GGCCACGCCCCCCGCGTGGGCCACCCTCACGGTGGCCACCTGCAACCTGCTGAACCTGGCCAACCCGGGGCGGCCGTTCTACCCGACCCAGGAGCCCTACTCGGCGCGCGAGTTCGAGCGCAAGCTGGCCTGGCTGGGCGGGCGCTTCCAGACCCTGAACGCCGACATCCTGGCGGCGCAGGAGATCTGGGACGAGGCCGCCTTCAAGGGCGCGGTGCACCGCAGCGGCCTGCGCTACGACTACATCGCCGCACCCGGCGCGGAGAACCACGATGGCGCCGACGGCGCCCAGGGCACGCCGCGCGTGGGCCTGGCAACACGGCTCAAGGTCGAGCAGGTGGACACTATCGCCGAATTCCCCCCGGCCTGCGTGGTCGAGGTGCCTGGCCTGGGCCCGCACGCGCGCTACGAGCGCCCCCTGCTCTCGGCGCGGCTGCGCATGAAGCACGGCCAGCCGCTGCAGGTGATCACCACCCACCTCAAGTCCAAGCGGCCCAAGTTCCTGCAGGACGAGGCGGGCGAGCCGCTGGAGGACCCGGACGACCCTGCCGTGCAGGCCCTGGCCTCGCTGCGCTCCCTGATGATGCGCGCGGCCGAGGCCGTGGCGCTGCGCCACCTGGTGATAGCGCACCTGCGCCACACCCAGCTGCCGCTGGTGCTGCTGGGCGACTTCAACGACGGCCCGCACAGCGTGACCACGCAGCTGATCGCGGCCACGGCCGAGATCGCCTACGACAAGGCGGCGCGCGACGTGGCGCTGTTCAACGCCTGGGAGGTCCAGGGCGCGGCCGCGCTGCGGCGCGACGTGGCCTACTCCCACATCTACCAGGGCTACCCCGAGGTGCTGGACCAGGTGCTGGTCAGCGAGGAATTCGTGCCCGGCAGCCGCTTCCAGATCGGCGACGTGCGGCGCGTGGAGGTGTTCAACGACCACCTGCACGAGGGGCGCGACCGCAGCCGCTCGGACCACGGCTTCGTGCGCGCGCTGCTGCGGCTGAGGCTGCCGCCGAACGGCAACCGCGCGGGCTGAAGGCAGGCCTGCCCTCACCCCCGCCCTCTCCCAGAGGGAGAGGGAGTGAATTCCAGGAGCCCTCCCGCGCTCAGCCGCGCACGAACAGCGTCACCAGCGGGTCGGGGCCGACCTGGCGGCTCCAGTGGCCGTGCACGGCGGGGTCAAAAGCCGCCCCCTCGGGCAGGGTGTCGGCCGAGTAGAAATGCTGGCCCGGCCCGAACACGCGCGAGCTGCCGTCCTGCAGGCCGATCTCCATCTGGCCGCCCAGGATGAACACCCATTGCGGGCTGCCGGTGCAGTGGAACTGGCTGCGAAAACCCAGCGGGCTCTCGCGCAGCTGGTAGCCGCCCGAGGCAAAGACGGCCGAGAGCCGGGACTGCGGCGTGCCCTCGGTGAGCGGCAGGGCCTCCTCGCGAAAACGCGCGCGGCCGTCGCTGTCGGTGAAGAGAATGACTTTGCTGAAGCTGGTCAAGGGGTTCTCCGTGAGGCGAAAACAGCCGAGTATCGCCCGGCCATCATCCTGTGGTGGCGCCGAAGTCGATCTGCACCTTCATGGCCTGTCCCTTGTCCGCCGCGAGCCGGAAGGCGTCCGTCGCCTGTGCCAGGCCCAGGATGTGCGAGATGACCGGGCTGCCGTCGACCAGGCCCTCGTTAAGAAATCGCACGGCGACGCCGAACTCGGCGTGAAAGCGGAAGGTGCCGCGCAGCTCGAGCTCCTTGGCCACGACCTGGTTCATGGGCAGGGCCACCTCGCCGCCCAGGCCCACGCTGACGATGACGCCGCGCGGGCGCACCACGTCCAGGCCGGCGCGCAGCGCCTTGTCGCTGCCCGAGGCCTCGAACATGGCGTCGAAGGCGCCCTTGTCCGCCGCGTAGGGCGCCAGGGCCTGCGGGTCCTGGGCGAGGTTCAGCGTCTCGTCGGCGCCCATGCGGCGCGCGGTCGCCAGCGGCAACTCGGCGATGTCGGCCGCCACGATGCGTGCCGCGCCGGCGCGGCGCAGCGCGGCGATCAGCAGCGCGCCGATCGGCCCGCAGCCGGTCACCAGCACCTGCTGGCCGAACACGCTGCCGGCGCGCTGGATCGCGTGCAGGCCCACCGAAAGCGGCTCGGCCAGCGCGGCCTGCGCCAGCGGCAGCCGGTTCGCGATCGGGTGCGCCTGCGCGGCCTGGATCACCAGGCGCTCGCGGAACGCCCCCTGGATATGCGGAAAGCGCATCGCGCTGCCGTAGAAACGCATGTCCAGGCAGTGGTTGTGCAGGCCCTGCTGGCAGTAGCGGCACTGGCCGCAGGGGCGGGAGGGCGAGATCGCCACGCGCTGGCCGACGCGAAAGCCCGTCACGCCCTCGCCCAGCGCGTCGACCACGCCCGAGACCTCGTGCCCCAGCACCAGGGGTTCGCGGATGCGCACGGTGCCGAAGCCGCCGTGCTGGTAGTAATGCAGGTCGGAGCCGCAGATGCCGCCGTAGGCGACCCGCACGGCTAGCTCGCCCGGGCCGGGCCGGCCGGCATCGAAGTCGTCGAGACGCAGATCCTGAGGGGCGTGGCAGACCAGGGCACGCATGGCGTTCTCCAAAAAACTGGGGTAAGTGCGAGCTCAACCCTCCGCCGGGCCGCACCAAGGAGGGTTGGGCCCCCTCGGGGGGCAGCGAGGACACGAAGTGCCGAGCGTGGGGGCCATTTCAGAGCTGAGCGGTCACGCCGCCGTCGACGTAGAGGATGTGGCCGTTGACGAAGGCCGAGGCGTCGCTGGCCAGGAACACGGCAGCGCCGCCCAGCTCCTCGACCTCGCCCCAGCGGCGGCTCGGCGTGCGGCCGGTGAGCCAGGCGCTGAAGGCCTCGTCGTGCACCAGCTTCTCGGTCAGCTCGGTCTTGAAGTAGCCCGGGCCCAGGCCGTTGACGTTGAGGCCCAGCGGGCCCCAATCGATGGCCATGCCCTTGGTCAGCATCTTGACCGCGCCCTTGCTCGCCATGTAGGGCGCGATGCCGGGGCGCCCCAGCTCGCTCTGCACAGAGCAGACGTTGATGATGCGGCCGCGTCCGCGCGGGATCATGTGGCGCGCCACGGCCTGGCCGACCAGGAACACGCTGTCCACGTTGGTCTGCTGCAGCTGCTGCCATTGCGCCAGCGGGAAGTCCTGCAGCGGCGCGCGGCGCTGCATGCCGGCGTTGTTGACCAGGACCTCGATCGGGCCGAGCTCGCGCTCGATGGCCTGGACCGCGGCCTGCACCGCCTCGGCCTGCGTCACGTCGAAGGCGCGCGCATGCACCGTGAGCCCTTCGGCGCGCAGCGCCTCGGCGGCAAGGGCGAGCTTGGCTTCGTCGCGGCCGTTGAGCACCAGCGCGGCGCCGGCCTGGCCCAGGGCGCGCGCCAGCGCCAGGCCAATGCCGGCCGACGAGCCGGTGACCAGGGCCAGGCGGCCGTCGAGCCGGAAGCTTTGCGCGGTAATCATGTTCAGTTCAGGCGCTGGCCGCTCTCGCCGTCGAACACATGGGCCTTGGCGGCCTCCATGCGCAGGTGGACGGTGTCGTCGGGCTGGGCGCCGGTGCGCCCGTGCATCACCAGCACCAGCTTGCTGTCGCCGACCTGCAGCAGCAGCTCGGTCTCGGCGCCGGTGGGCTCGACCACCACCACCTTGGCCGCCACGCCCTCGCCGGTTTGAGACAGGCTGAGATCGCTGGGCCGCACGCCGAAGTGCACGCCCTGGCCGTCGCGGCCGCCCGCCACGGCCGGCACCGGCCAGCGGCAGCCCTCGGCCTCGACCCAGTGCTGGCCGTCGGCCAGGCGCAGCGTTCCCTTGAGCACGTTCATGGCCGGCGAGCCGATGAACTGGGCCACGAACAGGTTGCCCGGGCGGTCGAACAGCTCCAGCGGCGTGCCGATCTGCTCGACGATGCCGTCGTGCATGACGACGATGCGGTCGGCCATGGTCATGGCCTCGATCTGGTCGTGCGTGACGTAGACCGTGGTGGTCTTCAGGCGCTGGTGCAGGTCCTTGATCTCGGCGCGCATGGCGACGCGCAGCTTGGCGTCCAGGTTGGACAGCGGCTCGTCGAACAGGAAGACCTTGGGGTCGCGCACGATGGCGCGGCCCATGGCCACGCGCTGGCGCTGGCCGCCCGAGAGCTCGCGCGGGTAGCGCTCGAGCAGCTGGTCCAGGTTGAGGATGCGCGCCGCGTGGGCCACGCGCTCCTGCGTCAGCGCGGCGTCGGCCTTGCGCAGGCGCAGGCTGAACGCCATGTTCTCGCGCACCGTCATGTGCGGGTAGAGCGCGTAGCTCTGGAACACCATGGCGATGTCGCGGTCCTTGGCCTCGAGCTCGTTGACCACCTTGCCGTCGATGTGGATGTTGCCGCCGGAGATCTCCTCCAGCCCGGCCAGCATGCGCAGCAGCGTGGACTTGCCGCAGCCCGAGGGGCCGACCAGCACCACGAACTCGCCGTCGGCGATGTCGAAGCTGATGCCGTGGATGATGTCGACCTTGCCGAAGGATTTCTTGATGTCGCGAAAGGAGACGGTTGCCATATGTCGGTTTTCCTCGGGGATCAGCTCTTCACGGCGCCGGCCGTCAGGCCCGAGACCATGTAGCGCTTGAAGGCGTAGTAGATCGCGGCCGGCGGCAGCGCGTAGATCAGGCCGGTGGTCATCAGCAGCTCCCAGGGCGAGTCGTCGGCCGAGAGGAAGTTGCCCAGGGCCACGGCCAGGGTCACGCTGGTATCGTTGGACAGCAGCAGGAAGGCGTAGAGGTATTCGTTCCACGCCAGCAGCAGCGAGTAGGTGCCCACGGCCACCAGAGACGGCACCATCAGCGGCAGGTAGACCAGGCGGAACAGCTGCAGCGGCGAGGCGCCGTCGATGCGCGCGGCCTCGTCGAGCTCGAACGGCAGCTTGTCCGAGGCCTGCTTGAGCACCCAGATGCAATAGGGCGAGGCGATGGTCACCATGGCCAGGATCAGCGACCACTGGCTGTTGAGCAGGCCGTACACCCCCATGGTCTTGTACATGGGCACGGCCAGGAAGGCGGCCGGGATGAAGTAGGTGAACAGCGCCAGGTTCATCACCGTGCGGCCGCCGCGCACCTTGAGGCGGCTGATCGCGAAGGCCGCGCAGGTCGAGACGACCAGGGTCAGCACGCCCACCGAGAGCGCGATCAGCAGCGAGTTGGCCATCTGTTTCCAGAAGTGGTCGAGGTAGAAATGCTTCTGGTGGAACACGAAGTCGAAGTTCTGCAGCGTCGGCTGGTCCGGCCAGAGCTTGCCCGAGGTGGCCGAGTCGCGCGGCGAGATCGCGAACAGGACCAGGTGGTAGATCGGGATCAGCGTCCACAGCAGCACCGGGATGCCAATCAGCAGCAGCTTGGCCTCGGTGGCCACGCGCTTCATGCTCATTCGTTTCATCTGGCCCGCCTTATCTCGAGAGACGCTTCATCATGAAATACACCAGGGGCAGCACCAGCGGCAGCGCCACCACGATGGAGGCCATGGCCAGGTCGACCTGGTCCAACCGCAGGTAGCGTATGCCCAGGGTGGCCAGCACATGGGTCAGGTCGGCCGGCCCGCCACCCGTGAGCAGGTAGACGCTGTTGAAGTCGCCCAGCGTCCAGATCATGGACAGGATGGTCGAGGTCAGGTAGAGCGTGCGCATCGACGGCCAGGTGATGAAGCGGAACTTCTGCCAGCTCGTGGCGCCGTCCACCGAGGCCGCCTCGTACTGCTCGGAGGGGATGGCCAGGCGGCCCGCGACCAGGATCAGGGTCCAGAACGGCAGCGACTTCCAGATGTGCATCAGCATGGAGAAGCACAGGGCCAGCGTCGGGTCGTTGAGCCAGTTCGGGCCATCGAGGCCAGTCAAGCGGAAGATCAGCGAGTTGATCACGCCCCACTCGGGGTTGAGCATGAAGCGCACCGAGAGGATGGTCGGGATCGAGGGCACGGCCCAGGGCAGGATGAAGACCAGAGACAGGATCTTGATCCACCAGCGCACCTGCACGAAAAAGCCCGACAAGACCATGGCGACGGCCATCTTGAGGTTGATCGCCACCACGATGAAGACCACGGTGTTGATCGCGGTGCGGAAGAAGATCGGGTCGTCGAACAGCTTGGTATAGCTCTCCGGGTGGCGCGCCAGCCACAGGCCGTAGCCCACCGGGTAGAGCACGAAGACCAGGAAGACCAGCAGGTAGGGCACGACCAGCACGCGGCCCCAGAACTCCCACTGGCTGGAGGTCCGGGCGGCGGGTGCGGCGGCGGCCGGCAAAGCCATGCTTGCGTTGGACATGTTGGATCTTGGCAAGAAAAGGGGTGACCGCGCCCGCCGCGGGCGGGCGCGGTTCGTTCAGGTCAGGAGCCTGCGACGGTCTTGATGCGATCGATCATCTCGTCGACCGCCTTGTCCACCGGCACCTTCTCGTTGAGGATGCGGTTCATGGCCTTGGCCCAGACGTTCTCGTTGTTCAGCACGGTGAACTTGTAGTTCTTGGTGAACTCGAAGGGCGTGGTGCCGTTCATGAACTGGTTGTAGACCGCCAGGCGGTGCGGGTCGCCCTTCCAGAACGGGCTTTGCTGCGCGGCCTTGGTGACCGGGAACCAGCGGCCCAGCGAGCCTTCGACATAGGGCGTCAGGTTGGCGTCGTCGAGCATGAAGGCCACGAACTTCTTGGCGGCCGCCTTGTTCTTCGACTGCTTGAAGATCACGCCGGTCTTGACCGCGGCGCGGTAGACCATCTTGCTGCCATCGGGCTTGTTGGGAAAGCCCGCCGTGGCGATCTTCTCGTTGTAGTTCGCCTTCGCGGCGTCGCGCTGCGCCTGCGTCAGGGCGGCATTGTTCATGTCGTCCAGCCACTTGGCGGCGATCGAGATGGTCGCGTTGTGGGTCAGCACCGTGGTCTTGTTGTGGAAGGCGACGTTGTTGTCCGGGTCCTTCCAGCTGGTCGACGAGGGCGGCGTGCAGCCCTTGCCGTAGACATAGGTGTAGTCGGTCATGGCGCCGATCAGGCCCTGGCGCACGGCCGGGTCGTCCACCAGCAGCTTGCCGGAGTCGTTGACCAGCTTGACGTTGTAGGCGTCCATGAAGGTCAGGAACGAGTAGAACGAGTCGCTCGAGTCCACACCCATGGGGAAACCGGTGCCGAAGCCGCGCTGGCCGGTCTTCTGGCGGTAGGCCGGCTGCACCTTCTCGCACCAGAAGCTCCAGTAGCCCTTCCAGTCCTTGGGAATGTCGCCTTCCTTGAAGCCCGCGTCGGCCAGCATGTCCTTCCAGTACTGGATGTGCATGGTCTGCTGCTTGATCGGGAAGGCGTAGTAGGCGCGTTTCTGCGCCACGTTGTCGTACAGGAAGGTGGTCGACAGCGCCGCCGGCTCGAACTTGGCGCGCAGCGGATCGATCACGCTGGAGATGTCTTCGAGCTTGTCGTCGTAGGCCCACTTGGCCGTGACCTGGAAGTCGTAGACATCGGCGTAGGCCACGTCGGGCGGATTGCCCGAGTCGAGCGCCGCCACGGTCTTGGGAATCATGTCCTGGATCGGGTACTGCGAGAGCTCGATCTTGATGCCCTTGTTCTTTTCCTCGAACTTCTTGATGGCCGCGAACAGCGCCTCGTCCTCGGCCTTGTAGAAGCCCTTGACCCACCAGACGGTGAGCTTCTCCTGCGCCGCCGCCGGGCCTGCGGCCAGCAGCGCCGCGCCCATCAGCGCGGAAGTCACGAACAGCTTGGTCTTCATCAAAAAGTCTCCTCGATTGGTTGTGGACAGGGATGAAACAGCGAAGCGAAACGGGATTCAGCCCGCACGCGCCTTCAGGCGCGAGCCGGGCCGGTCCAGGCGCGGCAGGCGGCGGCGCGCGGCGAGCACATGGGCCATGTCCTCGTGCGCGCCGTCGATCAGCACCAGGATGGCGCGCTCGGCGC
This sequence comes from Ramlibacter sp. 2FC, assembly GCF_005503345.1. Taxonomy (NCBI): domain Bacteria; kingdom Pseudomonadati; phylum Pseudomonadota; class Betaproteobacteria; order Burkholderiales; family Comamonadaceae; genus Ramlibacter; species Ramlibacter sp. 2FC. Next base: position 25,155 of record NZ_SCMM01000048.1, on the reverse strand, counting down.
GCTCCGGGTCGCGCGCCAGCACGGCGTCGAGCACCTCGCGGTGCAGCGGCAGCGAGTGGCGCGGGCCGTCCTTCTTGCTGGTGGAAATCTCGAAGCTGGTGCGCAGCAGCGCGCTCAGCGCCTTGCTCATCTGCACCAGCATGCGGTTGTGCGAGGCGCGCAGCAGGCCCTGGTGGAAGCGCAGGTCGTGCGTGATGTAGTCGCCACCCTTGGTCACGGCCAGCTTCATGCCGGCGAAGGCCTGCTCGATGCCGGCCAGGTCCTCGGCCGTGGCGCGCTGCGCCGCGAGCTTGACGGCGGCGGGCTCGACCACGCGGCGCAGCTCCTGCAGGTCGCGCACGAACTCGTGCGACAGGCCGACCTTGGACTGCCAAGCGACGACATCGGGGTCGAACCAGTTCCACTGCTCGGACGGCAGCACGCGCGTGCCGACCTTGGGGCCGGTGTGGACCAGGCCCTTGGCGACCAGGGACTTGATCGCCTCGCGCACCACGGTGCGGCTCACGCCGAGCTCGGCGCACAGCGTGGGCTCGGGGGGGATCACGCCGTCCACGGCGTAGCGGCCGGCGACGATGGCCTCGCCCAGCAGGTCGACCGTGCTGCCGTGCACGTTCTTGATCACAGGCATCTCCATCACCGGCCCCCTGCCCCGCCTCAGGCCGGCACCGGGGTCAGCACCGGCCGGCCCGCGAAATGCGCCTGCAGATTGCCCAGGGCCAGGTCGGCCATGGCGCGCCGGGTCTCCCAGGTCGCGCTGGCCATGTGCGGGGTGAGCACCACGTCCTCGCGCTCGCGCAGCTCGGGCGGCACATGGGGCTCATCGGCGAACACGTCGAGCGCGGCGCCGGCGATCTGGCCCTGCTGCAGCGCGCGCACCAGCGCCGGCTGGTCGACCACCGAGCCGCGCGCCACGTTGATCAGGTAGCCCTTGGGCCCCAGGGCGGCCAGCACCTCGGCGCCGATCAGGCCGCGCGTGCCCTCGCCGCCCGGCGTGATCACCATCAGGAAGTCGACCTCGGCCGCCAGGGCGCGGGGACTCGGGTAGTAGAGGTAGCCGCTGGCGGGCTTCTCGTGGCGCGCTGTGTAGGCGATGGCCATGCCGAAGCCTTCGGCGCGCCGCGCGATGGCCTGGCCGATGCGGCCCAGGCCCACGATCCCTAAGCGCGCGCCGCTGACCTTGCGCGCCAGCGGCATCGGTCCGGACTCCCAGCGCCCTTCGCGCACGTAGCGGTCGGCCTGCGGCACGCGGCGCGCGATAGCCATCAGCAGCGCCATGCCGAGGTCGGCCACGTCGTCGGTCAGCACGTCGGGCGTGTGTGTGACGGCGATGCCGCGCTCGCGCGCCGCCGCCACGTCGACCCCGTCGTAGCCTACGCCGAACACCGAGATGACCTCGAGCGCAGGCAGCTGCGCGATCAGCTCGCGCGAGACCTTGGACTCGCCGCTGGCCGCGATGCCGCGGATGCGCGGCGCGACTTCGGCGAAGCGCGCCGGATCCTCCTGGTGCAGCCGGTCGTGCAGAACGAAGGCTTCGCGCAGCGCGTCCACATAGGGCGGCCACAGCTTGGCCACGGCCAGGATCTCGGGTTTTGACAACTTGCTCTCCAGCTCAGATTCGTCTTGGCATCAGCGATCTTTCATGCTTATCATATGACCATTGAGCACCCGATCGATACGGGCAAACCCTGCCCCATAACCCCAGAGCGAGACAAACTTCATGACACAGACTCCCCGCAAGAAACCCTCCGAACTTCGCAGCCAGCAATGGTTCGGCCGCCAGGACCGAGACGGCTTCGCCTACCGCAGCTGGGTCAAGGGCAAGGGCGTGCCGCACGACCAGTTCGACGGCCGCCCGGTGATCGGCATCTGCAACACCTTCAGCGAGCTCACGCCCTGCAACAGCCATTTCCGCACGCTGGCCGAGCAGGTCAAGATCGGCGTCTACGAGGCCGGCGGCTTTCCGCTCGAGTTCCCCGTGATGTCGCTGGGCGAGACCCTGCTGCGCCCCACGGCCATGCTGTACCGCAACCTCGCCTCGATGGACGTTGAGGAAAGCATACGCGGCAACCCCATCGACGGCGTGGTGCTGCTGATGGGCTGCGACAAGACCACGCCCTCGCTGCTGATGGGCGCCTCCAGCGTGGACCTGCCGACCATAGGCGTCTCCGGCGGCCCCATGCTCAACGGCAAGTGGCGCGGCCAGGAACTCGGCTCGGGCACCGGCGTGTGGAGCATGAGCGAGCAGGTGCGCGCCGGCACGCTCAAGCTGCAGGACTTCTTCGAGGCCGAGAGCTGCATGCACCGCAGCCACGGCCACTGCATGACCATGGGCACGGCCTCCACCATGGCCAGCATGGTCGAGGCGCTGGGCATAGGCCTGCCGGGCAATGCCGCCTATCCTGCCGTGGATGGCCGGCGCAACGTGCTGGCGCGCCAGGCGGGCCGCCGCATCGTGGAGATGGTGCATGCCGACCAGAAGATCTCCCAGGTGCTCACGCGCGAGGCCTTCGAGAACGCCATCCGCACCCTGGCCGCGATCGGCGGCTCGACCAATGCCGTGATCCACCTGATCGCGATCGCGGGACGCTTGGGGCTGAAGCTCACGGTGGACGACTTCGAGCGCCTGGGCAGCGAGCTGCCCTGCCTGGTCAACCTGCAGCCCTCGGGCGAGCACCTGATGGAGGACTTCTGCTACGCCGGCGGCCTGCCGGTGGTGATGAAGGAGATCCAGCACCTGCTGCACAAGGACATCATCACCGTCAGCGGCCAATCCGTCGCCGAGAACATCGCCAGCGCCGAGAACTACGACCCGCGCGTCATCAAGAAATTCGACCAGCCCTTCAAGGAAAAGGCCGGCATCGCCATCCTGCGCGGCAACCTCGCGCCGCGCGGCGCCGTGATCAAGCCCAGCGCCGCCACGCCCGAGCTGATGGTGCACAAGGGCCGCGCCGTGGTGTTCGAGAACAGCGACGACTTCCACGCGCGCATCGACGACGAGAACCTGGACGTGGACGAGAGCTGCATCCTGGTGCTCAAGAACTGCGGCCCCAAGGGCTACCCCGGCATGGCCGAGGTCGGCAACATGCCGCTGCCGCCCAAGGTGCTCAGGAAGGGCATCACCGACATGGTGCGCATCAGCGACGCGCGCATGAGCGGCACGGCCTACGGCACGGTGGTGCTGCACACCACGCCCGAGGCGGCAGCCGGCGGCCCGCTGGCCGTGGTGCAGAACGGCGACATGATCGAGCTCAACGTGCCCGAGCGCCGGCTGCAGCTGCTGATCAGCGACGAGGAATTGCAGCGCCGGCTGGCCAACTGGCAGGCGCCCGAGCCGCCGCTGAAGTCCGGCTACTGGAAGCTCTACGTGGACCATGTGTTGCAGGCCGACGAAGGCGTGGACCTCGATTTCCTGGTCGGCAAGCGCGGGGCCTTCGTGCCCAAAGACAACCACTGAGCCGCGGGGGCTGTCATGAAAATCCTCGTCACCGGCGGCGGCGGCTTCGTCGGCGCACGCCTGGCGCGTGAGCTGCTCAAGAAGGGACAGCTGGCCGGCCAGCCCCTCACCGAGCTCGCGATCGCCGACCTGTTCCCGCCCCCGGCCGACCTGGCCGCCGACCCGCGCGTGCGCGCCCACACCGGCCCGCTGCTCGAACAGGGCGCGCTGTTCGCCAGCGGCTTCGACGGCGTGTTCCATCTGGCCTCGGCCGTATCGGGCGAATGCGAGCTCGATTTCGATCTGGGGCTGCGCTCCAACCTCGACAGCACGCGCGCCCTGCTCGAAGGCCTGCGCCGCGCCGGCAATGCGCCGCGCCTGGTGTTCGCGAGTTCGGTCGCGGTGTTCGGGCCCGATGCGGGCAACCCCATGCCCGAGCGCGTGAGCGACACCACCCTGCCCTCGCCCCAGACCTCGTACGGCACGCACAAGCTGATGTGCGAGTACCTGATCGCCGACTACACGCGCAAGGGCTTCGTCGACGGGCGCTCGGCGCGGCTGATGACCGTGACCGTGCGGCCGGGCCGGCCCAATGGTGCGGCCTCTTCCTTCTTCAGCGGCATCATCCGCGAGCCGCTGGCGGGCGAGACCGCGATCTGCCCGGTCGACCCCGAGGTCTCCCACCCCGTGTCCTCGCCGGCCACCACGGTGCGCGGCCTGATCGCGGTCTACGAGGCCAGCCGCGAGGCCCTGGGCGGACGCCTGGCCCTGAACCTGCCGGCGCTCAACGTGCGCGTGGGCGAGATGCTGCAGGCGCTGGAGGAAGTGGCCGGGCACCATGTGCTGCAGCGCGTGCGCTTCGAGCGCGACGAGCGCATCGCCGGCATCGTCGCCGGTTGGGCGCGCGGCGCCAGCTACGAGCGCGCGCTGGCCCTGGGCCTGCGCCCCGATGCCTCGTTCAAGGCCATCGTCGAGCAGTACATCGCCGACTGCCGCGAGCAGCCCGGCTACCCGGCCGAGGCCCTGCGCGGCCTGGACGGCTGAAGCAGCGCAAGTCCAACCGTGGCTCAGAAACGCGTGCTGATGGCGCCGCTCACCGCCCCGTCGTCCTCGACCAGCGCCAGCCAGCGCCATTTGTCGAAGGTGGTGCAGGGGTGCGAGAGCCCTAAGGCCACGCGGTCGCCGACCGCGGGCACGGGCCCCGCCGGGTCGAAGCGCAGGTAGGCATGCTGGTCGTTGAGCGCACCGATGGTCCAGCCGCCGGGCGCGGGGCGCGGGGTGCCGCGCTCGCCGCGCGGCGCATGGCGCACCGGCATGGGCATTTCCAGGTCGTAGGAGATGTCGCGCCGGCCGCAGGTCAAGAGGGCCAGGCCCGGCTCGGGTACCGACTGCACCATGGCCCAGACCTCGAGCGCGGGCAGCAGCGAATCGTGCAGCCCCTCGCGCTGCTCGACCAGCTTCAGAAAGCGCCGGTAGTTGCCGTGGTCGTGCGTGACGTAGCAGCCCGAGCGCAGCACGCCCTGTACCGGCCGCGACAGGCCCTGAACGCGCAGCAGCGGCACCACCAGGTCGAACACCGCCGAGCCGCCGGCCGTGACCAGCACCGACTCTTCGGCGAACAGCCGCTCGGCGTCGCAGGCGCGCACGGCCTCGGTCATGCGGCGCACCAGCGCCGTGACCTCGCGCGCGTCATGCTCGCTGTTGCAGTTGGCCACTCCGCCCTCGTAGCACTCGATGCCGCCCAGGCGCACCGCAGGCGAGGCGGCCATGGCGCGGGCCAGCGCCATCGTCTGCTCGAGCGTGCGGCAGCCGGTGCGCTGGCCGGGGATGCCGACCTCGAGCAGGGTGTCGAAGCGGCGCGAGCGGCCACGGCGCGCCGCCCAGTCCTCGATCAGCGCGAGCTGGGCCGTCGAGTCGACCAGGAACCACACACGCAGGCCCTCGTGGCGATCGAGCAGCGCGGCCAGGCCGTCGAAGTCGGCGTCGCAGACCACCTGGTTGGCGATGATGGCGCGGCGCACGCCCGCCTCCACGCCCACGGCGAGCTGGAACACGGTGGCAAAGCTCAGGCCCCAGGCGCCGGCGGCCAGCTGCAGCGCGAACAGCTCGGGCGACATGCTGGTCTTGCCGTGCGGCGCCAGGGCCACGCCCTTGGTGCGCGCATAGGCCTGCATCCAGGCGATGTTGTGGTCCAGCGCCGAGCGGCGGATCACGGCCAGCGGATAAGGCAGGTCGTCGGCCAGCAGGTTCCAGCCGCGGGCGCCGATCGCGGAAGCATCGCAGGGAGTTGCCGCAAGCGGGTAGCTCTTGCAGCGGTGATCGAGGAGAAAGTCTGGGACCATGGCGTGGGTGTCGAAAGGCAGGCCGCCCTGCCGCGCCACAATGGTACGACGCAAGCACGACGCGACCACCAGGACCCATGTACGTCGAGAGCAACCCCGGGCGCGACCTCACGCCAAGAACCACACATGCACAAAACCATTGACGTCGCCGCCCTGATCGCGGTCGACTGGGGCACCAGCTCGCTGCGCGGCGCGCAGCTGGACGCGGCCGGCCGCGTGCTCGAGGAGATCGCGCTGCCGCGCGGCATCCTCAGCGTGGAGGCCGGCGGCTTCCCCGCGCTCTTCGAGTCCCTGTTCGGCGCCTGGCAACGCGAGAGCGGCGCGCCCTGCCTGATCTCGGGCATGGCGGGCAGCCGCCAGGGCTGGATCGAGGCGCCCTACTGCCCCTGCCCGGCCGGCTTCGGCGAGCTGGGCCGCCACCTGGCCTGGGTGGAGCCCGGCCGCATCGCCATCGTGCCGGGCTTGAGCGTGGTCGAGGACGGCGTGCCCGACGTGATGCGCGGCGAGGAGGTGCAGATCTTCGGCGCCTTGCAGCTGGCCGGCCTCAGCGACGGCCTGTGCGTGCTGCCCGGCACGCACAGCAAATGGGCCCGCGTGCAGGACGGCCGCGTGATCGGCTTTCGCAGCTACATGACCGGCGAGTTCTACGCCCTGTTGAGCCGGCACTCCATCCTCGCGCGCACGCTGGACGCCGAGGCGCCGTTCGACGCACCCGCCTTCGAGGCCGGCGTGCGGCGCGCCCAGGCCGGGCCCAGCCTGCTGCACCTGGCTTTCGGCACGCGCACGCTGGCGCTGTTCGAAACCCTGCCGCAGGCCGCCCTGGCCAGCTACCTCTCCGGCCTGCTGATCGGCGAGGAGCTGCGCGCCCAGGCCCTGCCGGCCGGCAGCGCCCAGGACATCCTGCTGATCGGCTCCGACACCCTGACCACCCGCTACGCCAGCGCCCTGGCCCTGCTGGGGCTGCGCAGCCGAGCCTTCGGCGCCGAGGCCAGCTGGGCCGGGCTGCACGCCATCGCCCAAGGCATGAAAGGAATTCCGACATGAACACCACCGCCGTTGAACGCCTGCACCAGGCGCTGGCCGCCCTGCCCCTGGTCGCCATCCTGCGCGGCCTCACGCCCGCCGAGGCGCCGGCCATAGGCGCGGCCCTGGTCGACAGCGGCTTTCGCCTGATCGAGGTGCCGCTGAACTCGCCCCAGCCGCTGGACAGCATCGCCCGCCTGGCCGAGGCCTTTCCCCAGGCCCTGGTCGGCGCCGGCACGGTGCTGAGCGCCGAGGCGGTGCGCGAGGTCCGCGCCGCAGGCGGGCAGCTGATCGTCTCGCCCAACTTCGACCCGGCCGTGGTGCGCGAGGCCGTGGCGCTGGGCCTGGCCTGCCTGCCCGGCGTGATGACGCCCAGCGAGGCCTTCGGCGCGCTGGCCGCCGGCGCGCACGGCCTCAAGCTGTTTCCGGCCGAGATGGTCTCGCCGGCCGTGGTCAAGGCCTTGCGCGCCGTGCTGCCCAAGGGCGTGCCGGTGCTGCCCGTGGGCGGCGTCACGCCGGACAACATGGCGATCTACCGCGCCGCGGGCGCGGACGGCTTCGGCATAGGCTCGGCCCTGTACCAGCCGGGCAAGAGCGCCGAGGCGGTGCGCCGGGCCGCGCTGGCCTTTGCTGCGGCCTGCGCGGCGGGCCGGCAGCCCTGAAGCACGCGGCGCCGGCGGCTTTGGCTTTGAATTTCGGACCGGGGCCATCTAGAGTTCAGGCAGTGTGATCGCGTCTCGCGCGCCGTCGCGAGGGAAAGGATCGCCGCCATGCCCCCGTACGCCGCCCTCCTGGCCATGCCCCTCGCGCTGTGGACCCCGGACAGCATGGCCCAGCCCAGCCGGGCCGAACTGGCCGGCCTCAGCGTCGAGCAGCTCAAGCGGGCCTACCTGGAATGCGAGCACCGCGCCGGCCGCATGCTGCTGGACCTGGGCGACTCGGCCGCCTGCTCCATGCTGCACGAGGAATTGCGCCAGCGCGGCTTCAGCGGCGACTTCCGGCGCATGCTCGCTTGGTGGTCGGCGCAGAAGCAGCAGGGCGCCGAGGCATCGGTGCCCACCGATCCAAACCACTGAACGCCGGCCCGGGCCCGCCAGGCGTCGGCGCGCTCAACCGCCGCGGTCGCCCGCGATGTAGTGCTCGAGCTGCCGGATGATGAAGCTCTGCTCGGCGATGATGTCCTTGACCAGGTCGCCGATCGAGATCAGGCCGACCAGACGGCCCTCCTCCAGCACGGGCAGGTGGCGCAGGCGCTTTTCGGTCATCAGCGCCATGCATTCCTCGTTGCTGTGGCTGGGGCTGACGTACTGCACCGGCGCGCTCATGATCTCGCACACCGGCGTCTCCCTGGAGCTGCGGCCCGCGAGGATCATTTTGCGCGCGTAGTCGCGCTCGCTCATGATGCCGACGATCCGCCCGCCGTCCATGACCAGCAACGCGCCGACGTTCTTCTCGGCCATCAGCGCCACGGCGTCGAACACCGGATCGGCGGGCCCTACGGTGTAGACCTCCTGGTCCACCTTGGTCTTGAGGATTTGCGCTATCTGCTTCATGGCCGGCTTCCTCCTGTGAAGGGACAGGGATGGCGGGCTCCTTGCTCCGCCATCCCCGCATGGTGCCCCAGGCGCGGCCGCACGGCAAGCACCGCACGCGACTGGGGGCACAATTCGCCCATGTCACGAATCCACGCCCTGCGCGAACCCGGCGTGCTGGCCGCGCTCGGCGCCGCCCTGCTGTTCGGCGCCGGCACCCCGCTGGCCAAGCGGCTGCTGGAGGCGGTCGACCCCTGGCTGCTGGCCGGCCTGCTCTACCTCGGCTCGGGCGTGGGCCTGGCGCTGTTCCGGGCGCTGCGCCGCGCGCCCGCCGTCCGCCCGGCGCGCGCCGAGCTGCCCTGGCTGCTGGGCGCCATCCTGGCCGGCGGCGTCGCCGGCCCGGTGCTGCTGATGCTGGGCCTGTCGGGCATGTCGGCTTCCGGCGCCTCGCTGCTGCTCAACGCCGAGGGCGTGCTGACGGCCCTGCTCGCCTGGTTCGCCTTCCGGGAAAACTTCGACCGCCGCATCGCGCTGGGCATGGCCAGCATCGTCGCCGGGGCGCTGCTGCTGAGCTGGCCGCAGCAGACCCGCTGGGAGGGCGCCTGGCCGGCCCTGGCCGTGCTCGGCGCCTGCCTGGCCTGGGCCGTGGACAACAACCTCACGCGCAAGGTCGCGCTGGCCGACGCGAGCTGGATCGCCTGCGTCAAGGGCCTGGCCGCGGGCAGCGTCAACCTGGCCCTGGCGGCCTGGCTGGGCGCGAGCCTCCCGCCACCCGCGGCCGTGGCGGGCGCCATGGTGCTGGGCTTCGCGGCCTATGGGGTCAGCCTCACGCTGTTCGTGCTGGGCCTGCGCCACCTGGGCACGGCGCGCACCGGGGCGTATTTCTCCGCGGCCCCGTTCTTCGGCGCCGCCCTGGCCGTGTCCATGGGCGAGCCCGTCGCGCCCCGCCTGCTGGCCGCCGCCGCGCTGATGGCCCTGGGCCTGTGGCTGCACCTGACCGAGCGCCACGCGCACGAGCACCAGCACGAGGCCCTGGAGCACAGCCACAGCCATGTGCACGACGCGCACCACCAGCATGCGCACGAGGAGCCGGGCGCCCCCGGCACGCGGCACAGCCACCCGCACCGGCACGAGGCCCTGACGCACAGCCACCCGCATTACCCAGACGCCCACCACCGGCATCCGCACTGACCGCGGCCAGCTGGCCCCGGAGTCAGGCCGGCCGGCGCGGCACCACCAGCTTGGACACCAGCACCTGGACCGCCTCGCCGCGCTGGTTGCGCGTTTCGCTGCGCACGGTGACGATGCCGCGATCGGGCCGGGAGCGCGACGGGGCGATGCCCGTCACTTCGCTCACCACATGCAGCCGGTCGTCGGGCCGCGTGGGCCGGGGCCAGCTCAGCTCGCCCCCCGCGCCGATGATGCCGCCCGCCAGCGGCATGCCGCCGGTCACCAGCAGGCGCATGGTGATGGCCGCCGTGTGCCAGCCGCTGGCAGCCAGGCCGCCGAACAGCGTGCCCTTCGCGGCCTCGTCGTCGAGATGAAAGGGCTGCGGATCGAAGGCTGCGGCAAAGGCTTTGATCTGCTGCGCGTCGAGCGCATGCTCGGCGCTGGTGAAGGCGTCGCCCACCGCCAGATCATCCAGGTGCAGGGCCTTGGCCGGGTTTGCGCTCATGCGGTTCTCCTTTTGCGTCTAGATTTGCGTTTCGGGCCTGCCGCCCGCCCTTCGCACCAGGCCTGCAGGCGTGCGCGGCCAGCCCACGCGGCCGAACCAGGCGCCGCCGGCAATCGCCAGCGCATTCACCACGCCATAGACGGCCAGCGCCGCCCCCTGCGCGATGAACACCTGGGTCAGCCCGCCGCCCAGGCGCAGGGCCAGCCAGCCACCGGCCGCGGCCACCGTCAGCCGCGCGATATTGGCCGCGACCGGCCACAGCAGCCGCCCTGCGCCCTGCGACGCGAAATACAGCGTCAAGCCCAGGCCGAACAAGCCATACACCGGCCCGACCACGCGCAGGTATTGCGACCCGGCCGCTATCATGGCGGGGTCGCTGTCGAACAGCGACAGCCAGGCCTGCGGGAAGGCGGCGGCGCACAGGCCTATGGCCTCGGTGAGCGCGGCGGCCATGGCCGCGCCGATCCAGGTGGCGCGCAGCGCCCGCTCGCGCTGCCCGGCGCCCATGCAGGTACCGACCATGGCCACCAGCGGCGCGCCGAGCCCGAACACCAGCGGCACCAGCAGGTACTCGAGGCGCGAGGCCGTGCCGTAGCCTGCGATGGCGGCCGGCCCGAAGCCGCCCGCCAAGGCCGTGGCGATGGCTATCGCCAGATTGGTCGCGACGGTGGAGACGGCGCCCGCCAGCCCCACCCGCAGGATGTCGCGAAACAGGGCCCAGCGCAGCCGGCACCGGGCCCATGCCGGCCGCAGCAGGCTGGCGCCGGACCTCAGGTAAGCCGCCAGCACCAGCGTCCCGGCGCCGTAGTAGATCAGCAGCGCGATCGCCCCGCCGGCGATGCCCATGCCCGGCAGCGGTCCCCAGCCGAAGATCAGCAGCGGCGACAGCGGCACCAGCAGCGCGACCCCGGCGCAGGTCACGATGGCCGGCACCGCCATGTTGCCGGTGCCGCGGATCACGGCGGCCAGCGAGTTGAACAGCCACACCAGCAGGGCGCCGGCGAAGACCCAGTTCGAATAGGTCATCGCCGCCTCGAGCGAGGCGCCCGTGCCACCCATACTGCCGTAGAGCCAGCGGCCGCCGAACAGCAGGGCCAGCATGAAGCCGGCGCCGAACAGCAAGGCGACCGCCAGGGCGTGGAACACCAGGGCATCGGCGTCGTCGCGCCGGCGCGCGCCGAGCGCACGCGCGATGGCCGAGGCGATGCCGCCGCCCATGGCGCCGGCCGACATCATCTGCATCAGCATCACGGCGGGAAACACCAGCGCCATGCCGGCCAGCGCATCGGTGCCGAGCTTGCCGACGAAGTAGGTCTCGATCAGGCCCGCCGCCGCCTGCGCCACCATCACCAGCACGTTGGGCACCGCCAGCCGCAGCAGCGTAGTTGCGATCGGGGCTTCGAGCAGCAGGCGGGTGCGCGGGTCCAGCGCGCGCTCGCGCTGCGCGGCGCCGTCGCCGGTGGTTGCAGCAGCGTTTGGCATGGCTCGCATCAGGCCCGCGCCGCCGCACGCAGCGGCAGATGCGCTTCCCGTATCGGCAGGTGGACCAGCGCCGCCCCGGCCGCCAGCAGGATGTCGATGTACCAGACCCAGTCGTAGGCGCCGGTGGCCTCGAACACCTTGCCGCCCAGCCAGGCGCCGAGGAAGCCGCCGACCTGGTGGGCGAGCATCACCAGGCCGAACAGCGTGGCCATGTGGGCGGGCCCGAAGAACTTGGCCACCAGGCCGGCGGTGGGCGGCACGGTGGAAAGAAAGCTCAGCCCCATCACCGCGGCGAAGACCAGCACCACGGCCTCGCTCTTGGGCGATAGCAGGAACACCAGCACGGCCAGGGCGCGCACGGCGTAGACCAGCGAGAGCAGGGACTTCATGCGCCAGCGGCCCACGGCCCAGCCCATGGCGAAGCTGCCGACGATGTTGAACAGGCCGATCACCGCCAGCGACCAGGCGCCGACCTGGGCCGGCAGGCCGCAGGCCGCCACCACGCCGGGCAGGTGGGTCGCGAGAAAGGCCACGTGGAAGCCGCAGACGAAGAAGCCCGCGGCCAGCAGCCGGTAGCTGGGGTCGCGCAGCGCCGCGCGCACGGCCGCCCGCGTGCCGAGCGGCTGCGCGCCGCCCGCGGGCGCGTGCAGCGCCTGCGCATTGCCCCTGAGCACCCAGGCCGCCGGCAGCGCCAGCAACACCGTCAGGCCCAGCAGTTGCAGCGCAGTCACCCAGCCCAGCGAAGCGCTCAGCCCCGCCGCGACGGGCGCCATCAGGAACTGGCCGAACGAGCCGCCGGCGTTGACGATGCCGGTGGCCATGCCGCGCTTGTCGGCGGGCATCAGCCGCGTGGTGGCGGCCATCAGCACCGAAGGGCCGGCCATGCCCGCGCCGCCCGCGGCCAGCACGCCGATCGCGAAGATCAGGCCCGCGGTGCTGCTCATGAGGGGCGTGATGACCGTGCCCAGCGCCACCAGCAGGGCGCCGATGAACAGCACGCGGCCGGCGCCTATGCGGTCCGCCACGATGCCGGCAAAGGGCTGGGTCAGTCCCCACCAGAGCTGGCCGAAGGCGAACGCCAGGCTGATGCTGCCCACGCCCAGGCCGGTCGCGGTGTTGAGCGGCGAGAGGAACAGGCCCATGGTCTGGCGCGTGCCCATGGTCAGCGCGAAGGTGCCGGCCGCTGCCAGCAGCACCAGCCACAGCGCATGGGTGCGCGCCGCGGGGGAATGACTAGTCATCGTTTTCTCCTTGTTCCGCCTCGCCCAGCAGCGCGCCGCATTCGTCGAGCAGCGCATGCAGCGCCAGCACGCGCTCGGGCCCGAGCCGCTGGTTGATGCCCTCCTGCGCGACGCGCCAGCGGCGCTGCGCCTCGGTGCGCTTGTCGCGCCCCGCGTCCGTCGCCACGACCAGGCGGCTGCGCGCGTCCGGCCCGTCCTCCAGCGCGATCCAGCCCTGATCGATCAGCGGACGCAGGTTGCGCGTCAGCGTGGAGGCGTCCACGCCCATGGCCTGCGCGAGGTCGACCGGGCGGATGGGCCCCAGCTTGACCACGTAGGACAGCAGCGAGTACTGCGTGCCCTTGAGCCCGGTCTTGCCGATCTCGGCGTCGTAGTGGCGGCTGACCTGGCGCATCAGCTGGCGCAGCTTGAGGTTGGTGCAGCCCTGCGGCTTGACAGCGGTGTCCATGCCGATTATTGTAGCTACATCAATTGCATATACAATCTTTATTTCGGAAAAGCCCGTGACCCAGCACAACCATCTCGAACTGTGGCTCGCGCTGGAGCGCGAGATCCTGGCCCGCCTGGATGCGGGTGCCGGCCCCGGCGTGGCCCGGCGCGAGCAGATCGCCGGCCTGAGCGGCCTCGAGCTCATGCAGGCCATGCTGCGCGGCGAGCTGCCCCATGCACCCATGGCGCGCACCCTGGATTTCCTGTTGCTGGAGGTCGAGTCCGGGCGCGCGGTGTTCCAGGGCCAGCCGGGGCCGCAGCATTTCAACCCCATGGGCACGGTGCACGGCGGCTGGTTCGCCACCCTGCTCGACTCGGCCCTGGGCTGTGCGGTCCACACCCTGATGCCGCCGGGCCGCGCCTATACCACGGCCGAGCTCAGCATCAAGCTGGTCAAGGCCTTGACCCCAAAGGTGCAGCGCGTGCGCGCCGAGGGCCGGGTGCTGCATTGCGGGCGCCAGCTGGCCACGGCCGAGGCGCGCCTGGTCGGCCCCGACGGCCAGCTGTACGCCCATGCCAGCACCACCTGCCTCGTCTTCGATTTGCCGGCACCTTTACCGGCACAATAGGCCGCATGAGACTTCTTCACACCATGTTGCGCGTGGGCGACCTGCAGCGCGCCATCGATTTCTACACCCAGGTGCTGGGCATGAAACTGCTGCGAACTTCCGAGAACCCCGAGTACAAGTACTCGCTGGCCTTCCTCGGTTACGGCAGTAACCCCGAGCACGCCGAGCTCGAGCTCACCTACAACTGGGGCGTGGACCGCTACGAGATGGGTACGGCCTACGGCCACATCGCGATCGGCGTGCCCGACGCCTACGCGGCCTGCGAGAAGATCAAGGCCGCGGGCGGCCAGGTCACGCGCGAGGCCGGCCCGGTCAAGGGCGGCACCACGGTGATCGCCTTCGTGACCGACCCGGACGGCTACAAGATCGAGCTGATCCAGCGCGCCGAGCACGCCGGCGGCGTCGGGCTTCGGTAAGAGAAAAGAGACGCGCTCAGCGCTTGAACGCGCTGGCCTCGCGCGCCAGCGCTTCGATGCGCGCCCAGTCGCCCTGGGCCAGCGCGTCGGCCGGCACCAGCCAGGAGCCGCCCACGCAGGCCACGTTGGGCAGGGCCAGGAAGTCGGCCGCGTTCTGCGGCGTGACGCCGCCGGTGGGGCAGAACTTCACGTCGCCGAAGGGGCCGCCCCAGGCCTTGAGCATGGGGATGCCGCCGGCCTGCAGGGCCGGGAAGAACTTGAGCTCGGTGTAGCCGTCCTCCTGGGCCGCCATGATCTCGCTGCCGGTCGCGACGCCGGGCAGCAGCGGCAGGCCCAGCTCCTGGCAGGCCCGGCCCACCGCATGGGTGTAGCCGGGGCTCACGGCGAAGCGCGCGCCCGCCATCTGCGCCGCCTGGGCGTCGGCCGCGCTGCGCACGGTGCCGGCGCCGACCACGGCCTCGGGAACCTCGCGCGCGATGGCCTCCATGCAGGCCAAGGCCTGCGGCGTGCGCAGCGTGACCTCCAGCATGCGGATGCCGCCGGCCACCAGGGCGCGCGCCATGGGCACGGCATGGGCCACGTCGTGCAGCACGATCACGGGGATCACGGGTGCGTCCTGCATGACTTGCAGGGCGCTCAGGGTTTCATTCACAGCCATGTGCAGGCTCCTTCTTCTGCTTTGAGTGCGTTGCGGCGCATGCCGGCAAACAGTTCGCGGCCCATGCCCACGCCGTTGGCGGCGCGCAGCTCGGCCGGCATGGTAGCCGGCTCGCGGGCCCCCCATTCGGCGGCGTCGACCAGCACCTCCAGCGTGCCGGCCACGGCATCGAGGCGCACCAGGTCGCCGTCGCGCAGGCGCGCCAGCGGCCCGCCCGCGGCGGCCTCGGGCGAGACATGGATGGCCGCCGGCACCTTGCCCGAGGCGCCGCTCATGCGGCCGTCGGTGACCAGGGCCACGCGATGACCCTTGCCCTGCAGCACGGCCAGCGGCGGCGTGAGCTTGTGCAGCTCGGGCATGCCGTTGGCCTGCGGGCCCTGCCAGCGCACCACGCAGACGACGTCGCGCTCTAGCTCGCCGGCCTTGAAGGCCTGCTGCAGCGCTTCCTGCGAGTCGAACACGCGCGCCGGCGCCTCGATGACGTGGCGGTCCTCGGGCACTGCCGAGACCTTGATCACGCTGCGCCCCAGGTTGCCCTTGAGCAGCTTGAGGCCGCCGCTGGCGCTGAAGGGCTGGGCGGCGGGCCGCACCACATGCTCGTCCTTGGACGCGCCTATGTCTTCCCAGTGCAGGCCGCCCTCGGCTTTGGCCACCGGCCAGCGCGTGAACTCGCGCAGCCCGCCGGGCCGCACGGTGAGCACGTCCTCGTGCATCAGGCCGGCGTCGAGCAGCTCGCGGATCACGTAGCCCGGGCCGCCCGCGGCCTGGAACTGGTTCACGTCGGCGCTGCCGTTGGGGTAAACGCGGGTGAGCAGCGGCACCACGTCGGACAGCGCGGAGAAATCGTCCCAGTCGATCTGTATGCCGGCCGCGCGCGCCACCGCCACCCAGTGGATCAGGTGGTTGGTCGAGCCGCCGGTGGCCAGCAGGGCCGCCATGGCGTTGACGATGCAGCGCTCGTCGACCATGCGGCCTATCGGCATGTAGCGCCTGGCCTTGACGATCTCGAGCACGGTGCGCGCGGCCTCGCGCGTGAGCTCGGCGCGCAGTTCGTTGCCGGGGTTGACGAAGGCCGTGCCCGGCACATGCAGGCCCATGGCCTCGAGCAGCATCTGGTTGCTGTTGGCCGTGCCGTAGAAGGTGCAGGTGCCCTGGCCGTGGTAGGCCGCCGACTCGGCCTTGAGCAGTTCCTCGCGCCCCACCTTGCCCTGGGCCGCGAGCTCGCGCACCTTGCCCTTCTCGCTGTTGGACAGGCCGCTGGTCATGGGGCCGGCCGGCACGAAGACCGTGGGCAGGTGGCCGAATTGCAGCGCGCCAATCAGCAGGCCCGGCACGATCTTGTCGCACACGCCCAGCATCAGCGCGGCGTCGAACACGTCGTGGCTCAGCGAGACCGCGGTGGCCATGGCGATCACGTCGCGCGAGAACAGGCTCAGCTCCATGCCCGGCGTGCCCTGGGTGACGCCGTCGCACATGGCCGGCACGCCGCCGGCCACCTGGGCCGTGGCGCCGCGCTCGCGCGCCACCTGCTTGATCAGCTCGGGGTAATGCTCGAGCGGCGCATGGGCCGAGAGCATGTCGTTGTAGGCGTTGACGATGGCTATGTTGGGCCCGCGCTCGACCACCACGCGGAACTTGTCATTGCCGGGCATGCCGGCGAAGGCGTGCGCCACATTGGCGCAACCCATGCGCTCGGCGCCCGGGGGACGGGCCGCTGCGGCCTCGATCTGCTGCAGGTAGGCGCTGCGGCTTGCACGGCTGCGCTCCGTGATGCGGGCCGTGACGGCGGCCACCGTGGCGTGGAGTTTCATGCGGATTAGTAACTTAATTACATCCGCGATGGTAACTCGGAACCGGCGCCCGTGGCACGGTTCCGGGTTACGAATGGGTTACCAAAAAAGGACCGGCGGGCCGACTCAGGGCTTGGCGGCTGCGGCGCTGGCCGGCGCGCTGGCCGCCGGGGCTGCAGCAGCAGGCGCGGCGGCGGGTTTGTTGCGGCTCTTGTGCAGGCCCATGCCCACGGCCAGGCTGACGGCCATCAGGATCACCAGGACCAGGACCACGCCGACCACGGTCAGGCTGTTGTCTTGTTGCGAATTCATGGTTGGTTCTCACAAAAAAATCTGCGCGGATTGTAAAGTGGGGGGCATGGACGCCCCGCCTCCTGCCCCGCTCGGCGCGCCGCGCGAGGCGCGACCCTTCCATGGGCCGCGGGCCTGGGACGGCCATGGCGACCTCTGGGTGTTCGGCTACGCCTCGTTGATCTGGCGCCCGGATTTCGAGTTCAGCGAGCGCCATGTCACGCGCGTGCACGGCTGGCATCGCGCCCTCAAGATGTGGAGCCGCGTCAACCGCGGCACGCCCGAATCGCCGGGCCTGGTGTTCGCGCTGCTGCCCGGCGGCAGTTGCCAGGGCGTGGCCTTCCGCGTGCCGCACCGTGCCGCCGACGAGGTGCTGCGCCAGCTCTGGGAGCGCGAGATGCCCCTGGGCGGCGTCTACACGCCGCGCTGGCTGCCCTGCGCCACGCCGCATGGGCGGGTCCACGCGCTGAGCTTCACGCTCTCGCGCCGCAGCCCCAGCTACACCGGCGAGTTGTCGGCCGCGCAGTACCGCGAGATCTTCCGCCGCGCGCAGGGCCGCTTCGGCAGCACGCTGGACTATGTGCGCCAGACCCACGACAGCCTGCGCCAGCACGGCATCCACGACCGCGCGCTGCAGGCCCTGCTGGCGCACGCGCGCTGAGCTCGCCGCCCTGCCCTGCCTATACTTTGCGCATGAACATCGCCGACCTGCGCAAAAGCTACGAGCGCGCCGAACTCAGCGAGGACGCCTCGCACGCCGACCCGCTGGCCCAGTTCGACCAGTGGCTGCATGAGGCCGTCAAGGCCGAGATCCCCGAGCCCAATGCCATGACCGTGGCCACCGTGGCGAGCAACCTGCGCCCCAGCACCCGCGTGGTGCTGATCAAGGGCTACGACGCGCAGGGCATCGTCTGGTACACCAATTACGAGAGCCGCAAGGGCCAGGAGCTGGCCGGCAACCCCTATGCCGCGCTGCAGTTCCACTGGGTCGAGCTCGAGCGCGTGGTGCGCGTCGAGGGCCTGATCGAGAAGGTCAGCGAGGCGGAAAGCGAGGCCTATTTCCACAGCCGCCCGCTGGACTCGCGCATAGGCGCCTGGGCCTCGCCGCAAAGCCAGGTAATCGAAGGCCGCTCGGTGCTGGTGGCCAACGCGGCGCGCTACGGCGCCAAGTTCCTGCTCAATCCGCCGCGCCCGCCGCACTGGGGCGGCTACCGGCTCAAGCCCGACGGCTGGGAGTTCTGGCAGGGCCGCAAGAGCCGGCTGCACGACCGGCTGCGCTACCGCCTCGAGGGCGGCGCCTGGCGGCGCGAACGGCTGGCACCCTGAGTGATCAAGCCGGAAGCAGCGGGATCAGCGCCATCACCAGCGACACGCTGAGCAGGGCCAGCCCCGTGGAGACGGCGACGCTGGCCGTCACCAGGTCCTCGGCCTTGCGGTAGCGCTGGGAGAACAGGAACACGTTGGCCCCGACCGGCAGCGAGGCCGCCACCACCATCACCGCCAGCGGCAGGCCGCGCAGGCCGAAGGCCCAGCCGGCCGCGGCCATCAGCAGCGGGTGCAAGAGGGTCTTGATCGCCGAGATCACCAGCGCGCCGCGCAGCTGGGCGCCGATCGCGGCCTGGGCCAGGGTCACGCCGACCAGCACCAGGGCCACCGGCCCGAACGCGTCGCCGAGCAGCCTGAGCGGCCGCTCCACCACGGGATGCAGGCCCCAGCCGGTCTGCGCGTACAGCAGGCCCGCGATGATGGGCATGGGCACCGGGTGGATCACGGCGTTCTTCACCGCCTGGGCCACCGTGGCCAGCATGTGGCGCGGCTCGCCCTGCCCCGCACTGGCCAGCTCGCGCGCTTCCAGCAGCTCCAGCACCACCGTGGCCAGGGTCAGCAGCACCAGGGCATGCAGCGAGATCAGCGTGAACAGCTGCACCAGGCCGGCCTCGCCGTAGGCCAGGCCCACCAGGGGCACGCCTATCATCAGCGTGTTGCTGAAGATCGCCGCCAGCGCCAGCACGGCGGAGCGGCTGTTCAGTCCCTGGGCCAGCAGCAGCGCGAAGAACAGCGCGCCGGCGACCAGGTAATAAAGCATCACCGAGTGGAAGTCGATGCGCTCGACGCGCACCGTGCTCATGGTGCGAAACAGCAGCGCCTGGGTAAGCACCAGGAACACCAGGTTGGAGAGGTCGCGCACCGCCTCGGCGCGGATCAGGCGGGCCTTGCCGGCGACGAAGCCGATGAAGATCAGCAGGACGACGGGCAGCAGGGAGGAGAGAACGGGATGATCTAGGGACATGCGGGGCCGATTATCGGCGCCCCATGCCCTCGCCGCCTCATACCGACTTGCGATCAGAAGTACAAGAAGAAGTCAGAAGTCCCTCATCGCGTCGGTGAGGCGGGGAGGACGGGCGAACGGCTCCGTTCATGTCCCCCGACGAGGGCGTGCCGCCCTCGTCTCCTCCTTGACTTCACTGCGCCGTTCACCCGCCCTCCCCTTCGGGTCCACCGCCGGTCTCGCGCCACGGCTTCGCACACCACGACGCCGGCTGGAGCGCTGCGGCGCGGTGTCGTGTGCAGTGAAGTCAAGGAGGAGGCGACGGCCAGAGGCCGGCGCCGGGGGACATGAACGGAACACGGCACCGCGTCGCAGCGCGATGAGGCTATCTCAATGAATGCAAGACCGTATCAGAACAGGGCCTGCACCCCCAGCCTCAGGCTGCGCCCCGGTAGCGGCGCCTTGGGGAAGGCGGTGCTGGTCAGGATGGAGCTGGCGCTCCAGGCCAGGCGGTTGGTGAGGTTGTCCAGGCGCGCATACCAGGTCAGCTGGGCCGCGGCGGCTTTCTGCCGATAGCTCAGCGCCGCGTTCCACAGCGTGTAGGCCTCGGTCGCGCGGCTGCCGGCCGGCACGCGGTGCTGGGCCGCGACATGGTCGAAGCCCAGACGCGCGCCCCAGGGGCCCTGGGCCCAGACCAGGGTGGCGCCGGCGCGCCAGGGCGCGATGCGCGGCAGCGGCTCGCCGCTGTCGCGGTTGGTCGCGCGCACCAGGTCGCCGCGCAGGGCCAGGTCCAGCGTCGACGCCGTGCGGCCGGCTTCGGCATCGTTGGCGCCGAGCAGGCGCAGGTTGCCGCTGGCTTCCAGGCCGGCGAAGCGGGCGCGCAGGCCGCGGTAGGCAAACAGCGGCAGTTCCTCGCCGTCGCTGGACTCGGTGCTGCCCGTGTCCTGCAGGCCGATGTAGTTGCCGAAGCGGCTCAGGTAGCCGTTGAGCGCGAAGCGGTTGGCCCCCTCCTTCCAGGCCAGGCCCAGGTCCAGGCCGGTGGATTTTTCCAGGGCGAGCGTGGGATCGCCGCGTTCCCAGGCCCCGGTGGCCACGTGGGGGCCGTTGGCGAACAGCTCGTAGTCCTTGGGGGCACGCTGGGTGGCGGCGAGGTTGGCGGTGAACTGCCAGGAAGCCGGCAGTCGGACCAGGGCCCCGAGCGCCAGGCTGTGCGGGTGGAAGCTGCGGCTGCCGGTCGTGAAGCGCGTCACGGCGGGGTCGGGGTTGCCCAGCGACTCGACCCGGACCGACTCGCTGCGTGCGCCGAAGCTCAGCTTGCCCCAGGCTGTGGCCAGTTCCTCGTGCAGGAACAGCGCGGCCTGGCGGCTGCGGCTGAAGGGCGCGAAGGCCTCCTCGCCGTCGGCCGAGAAGCGCGCAGACTCGGCCTGCAGGCCCAGCACGCCGTCCAGGGCGCCCAGCTTGCGGTGCCGGGCCTCGATGCGCAGGTCGTTGCCCTGGTTGGCGAAACGCGTGCCGGGCGCACCGGCATCGTACTCGGTGTGACGGTAGTCGCTGTGGCTGAACTGGCCCTTGAGGCGTTGCAGCCAGCCGCCGAGCTGGCGCACCTCGCCCTCGAGCGCGTAGCGGTTCTGCTTCATGCCGATCGTCACCTCGTCCTCGGCCACGCTGCCGTAGTCGCTGCGGTAGCTGGCCACCGAGGCGCCCAGGTAGCCCTGGTCGAAGAACAGGCTGGCACCGACGGCACCGCCCTGGGTGTCGGCGGCGGAGTTGCAGATGCGGCGCGCCACGCTCGTCACGCCCTCGCGCGTGCAGGACAGCTCGAGGGGCACCCGCGTGTCGCCGCTGCGCCGGCTGAAGGCGTCCACATGCAGGCCCAGGCGCTGGCTGCCGCCCTCGAGCAGCAGGGCCCCGCCCTGCTCGCGGTTGCCGCTGGCCACGGCCGCGTCGGCCTTGCCCTGGAAGCCTTCGACCGGTTCGCGCGGGATGCGGTTGTCGATCAGGTTGACCACGCCGCCTACGGCGCTGCCGCCGTAGAGCAGCGCGGCCGGACCGAGCAGCACCTCGATGCGCTCGATGGCCAGCGGGTCCATGGGCACGGCATGGTCGTAGCTGAGCGCCGAAGCGTCCAGGCTGGCGCCACTGTTGTTGAGGATGCGGATGCGGTCGCCGTCCAGGCCGCGCACGATGGGGCGGCTGGCGTTGGGGCCGAAATAGCTGCTGCTGACGCCGGGCGTGCCGTCCAGCGTCTCGCCCAGCGTGGGCTGGGCGCGCAGCAGCAGTTCGGCGCCGGACAGGCGCGTTGCGGGCGCGACCAGCTCGCTGGCGGCTAGCGGATTGCCGGTGACCGTGACTTCTTTCAGGCTGGGCGTGTCGGAGGCCGTCTGGGCCAGGGCGGCGCCGCCAAAGGCGCCCAGGGACAGGAGGGCAAGGCAGCTCGCCTTGCGCGGAAACAGGGAATTCATGAGGGTTCGGTTCGTTGAATCGGACAGGCGCGAGGCCACCGCCGGCGCTGCGGCCGGCGGTGTCAGGCGAAGGGACGGGGATTCAGCGAAGCGGGGGCGGGCCGCGCGCGTCGAAGGGCGCGCCCAGGCAGGCCCGAAGCTGGGCCTGGAAGAAATCCAGCAGCCAAGCTGCCGCCGGCAGCGGCGGCGGCGCGAGCAGGGGCATGGAAGCTGCGGCGTCGCCATGGCTGAGCTGGTCGAACACCAGGCAGTCCGCGGCGCTGCGGTGCGCGTCGAACAGCGCCTCCCAGCGCTCGGCCGGCGCCCCTTCGGACAGCTCGGCGTGCGCATGCGCACGCGCCAGCTGCTGCGCCGTGGCGTGCAGCTGGCCGTGCACCAGGCCCAGCGTCTGGGCCAGCAGCAGGGCCAGCGCCAGCAGCCAGGCGGAGGAATGCCGCGCCCTGCTCATGCGCGCATCATCGCACGGTCAATCCTTCGCCAGGCGCGCGAAGGTCTGGCGGAACTTGGCGACCTTGGGCGCGGCCACGGCCAGGCAGTAGCCCTGGGTCGGGTTGCGCTCGAAGAAGTCCTGGTGGTCCTCCTCGGCCGGCCAGTAGTTGGCCAGCGGCAGCACCTCGGTGACGATGGGCGCGCCGTACAGCTTGTCCTGGCTCATCTCGCGGATCAGCGCATCGGCCTCGGCCTTCTGTTCGGGCGTGCTGTAGTAGATGCCGCTGCGGTACTGCGTGCCCGTGTCGTGGCCCTGGCGGTTCAGCTGGGTCGGGTCGTGAACCAGGAAGAAGATTTCCAGGATCTCGCGCAGGCTGATCTGGCCCGGGTCGTAGACCAGCTTGACCACCTCGGCGTGGCCGGTGCTGCCGCTGCAGACCTGCTCGTAGCTCGGCCGTTCCACATGGCCGTTGCTGTAGCCCGACTCGACGTCGAGCACGCCCTTGACGCGCACGTACACCGCCTCGGTGCACCAGAAGCAGCCGCCGCCCAGAGCTATGGTTTGCGTCTCGCCCATGTCCGTCTCCTTCAATCCCGGGAATCCGACTGTAGCGGCTTGGCGCCCTCCTGCACGGCCGCCACGAAGGCCTGCACCGCCACATGGTCGCGCGCGCTCTTCCACAGGCAGTAGGTGTCGTAGGGAATGGTGGCGCTGTCCAGCGGCACGAAGGCCGTGCCCGGCAGGGCCGACTGCTGCAGCGCCTGCGGCACCAGGGCCACGCCCAGCCCCTGAGAGACCAGGGACACGACGCTGAGCCAGTGGCGCAGCTCGTAGCGGATCTCGGGCGTGAAGCCGGCCTCGGTGCAGATGGCCAGGATGCGCTCGTGGTAGTCGGCCGAGACGGCGCGCGAGACCATGGCGAAGGGCTCGCCCTGCAGGCGCTGCAGCGACAGCTTGCGCTGGCGCGCCAGCGCGTGGCCGGCCGGCAGGCAGGCGACGAAGGGCTGGCGCGCCACCAGCAGCTGCGACAGGCCCGGCGGCACGCGCGTGGTGTGGACGAAGCCCAGGTCCAGCCGCTCGTGCGCGAGCTCGATCAGCTGGTCGCTGGAGCTCAGCTCCCTGAGCGTGAGACGCAGCCGCGGGTGCTCGGCCTGGAAGCGCTGCAGCATCTGCGGCAGGCCGCGGTAGAGCATGGTGCCGACAAAGCCCACCTGCAGGCTGCCGGCCAGGCCCTCGGCCACATCGCGCGCATGGCGCGCCGCCTGCTGGGCCTGCTCGAGCAGGGCCCGGGCCTGGGGCACGAAGGCCCGGCCCGCGTCGGTCAGCTGCACCTGCTTGCTGTTGCGCGTGAACAGGCGTGCGCCTATGGAAGCTTCCAGTTGCTGGATGTTGAGCGACAGCGGCGGCTGCGAGATCGACAGGCGCTGGGCGGCGCGGCCGAAATGCAGTTCTTCGGCCAGCACCAGGAAATAGCGCAGGTGGCGGAATTCCATGAATATAAAAATTGTATCGTCGAATCCGCAATCAATATTAGACAACTATTCTTGACTGACCAACAATAGCTGCAACCACCCTCGTAATCGAGCCTCATCCAAAGGAGACAGCATGACCGCCAAATTCAACTGGGCCGACCCCTTCCTGCTGAACGAGCAGCTGAGCGACGACGAGCGCGCCATTGTCGAGGCCGCCCACGCCTTCTGCCAGGAAAAGCTGCAGCCCCGCGTGCTGATGGCCGCGCGCAACGAGCATTTCGACCGCGAGATCATGAACGAGTGCGGCGCCATGGGCTTCCTGGGCTCGACCATAGAGGGCTACGGCTGCGCCGGCCTCAACTACGTGAGCTACGGCCTGGTGGCGCGCGAGGTCGAGCGCGTGGACAGCGGCTACCGCAGCGCCATGAGCGTGCAGAGCTCGCTGGTCATGCACCCCATCCATGCCTATGGCAGCGAGGCGCAGCGCCAGAAATACCTGCCCAAGCTGGCCACCGGCGAGTGGGTGGGCTGCTTCGGCCTGACCGAGCCCAACCACGGCTCCGACCCGGGCAGCATGATCACGCGCGCCAAGCCGGCTGTACGTGACGGGGTGGGCGGCTACATCCTCAAGGGCGCCAAGATGTGGATCACCAACGCGCCGATCGCCGACGTGTTCGTGGTCTGGGCCAAGCTGGTCGAGGGCGACGAGGGCTCGGAGGGCGGCGCAAGCGCCGCGGGCCAGTCCGCCATCCGCGGCTTCGTCCTGGAAAAGGGCATGAAGGGCCTGACGGCGCCCAAGATCGAGGGCAAGATGAGCCTGCGCGCCAGCATCACCGGCGAGATCGTGATGGACGAGGTGTTCGTGCCCGAGTCGCAGCTGCTGCCCAACGTCGCCGGCCTCAAGGGCCCGTTCGGCTGCCTGAACAAGGCGCGCTACGGCATCGCCTGGGGCGCGCTGGGCGCCGCCGAGGACTGCTGGTTCCGGGCCCGCCAGTACACCCTGGACCGCCAGCAGTTCGGCCGCCCGCTGGCGCAGAACCAGCTGATCCAGAAGAAGCTGGCCGACATGCAGACCGAGATCACGCTGGGCCTGCAGGGCTGCCTGCGTGTGGGCCGCCTG
Organism: Ramlibacter sp. 2FC; assembly: GCF_005503345.1. Lineage (NCBI taxonomy): Bacteria > Pseudomonadati > Pseudomonadota > Betaproteobacteria > Burkholderiales > Comamonadaceae > Ramlibacter > Ramlibacter sp. 2FC. The sequence goes on along the minus strand of NZ_SCMM01000048.1, from coordinate 461 downwards.
ATGGACGAGGACAAGGCCGCGCCCGAGATGGTCAGCCTGATCAAGCGCAACAGCTGCGGCAAGGCGCTGGACATCGCCCGCCTGGCGCGCGACATGCACGGCGGCAACGGCATCCACGACGAGTACCACGTGATCCGCCACATGATCAACCTGGAAACCGTCAACACCTACGAAGGCACGCACGACGTGCACGCCCTGATCCTGGGCCGCGCCCAGACCGGGCTGCAGGCCTTCTACTGATCCCTGCCGGCGACGGGGCCGAGGGCGGTGCGCCGTGATGGCGCCCCGCCCTTTTTCTTGCGCCGGCCGCCGCGCTTTACACAGCTTGACCAGGGCCACATAGGCCGTTCGCGAGGCCTGTCTAGCCTCGCGGCTTGACGCTGGTGCGGTGAATGACTACATTACTAACCAGTCAGTCATTAACCTCATGAAACCGACCGCCACCGAATCCCCGCCCGCCC
>NZ_SCMM01000047.1:0-35074 GCF_005503345.1 Ramlibacter sp. 2FC | reverse complement strand
GTGCTGGGCATGATGCGCTCGGTGGCCGGCGGGGCGTTGTGCATGCCGGCCCTGCTTGGAATCCCAGCCCTGCCCGGGATATGCCGGCCCGCGGCCTCAGTGCGGCTCGCCCTCGGCGGGCTGCGCGATGCCGACGCTGGCGCAGGCCTGCGCAGCATCCTGCGGCGGGGGCGGCTCGCCGCCGTCGATTTCGGCCTGGGTGCGTCCGCAGCCGATGCAGTAGCCGTAATCGTCCATCTGGCACAGGCCAACGCACAGGCTCATGGCGGGGTTCCGTTCATTGTCCAAGGCCGTAGTGTCGCGCATCGCGCAATCCCGTCCGGGTGATAGTGTCATGGCGGTACACTGCCGGCCGACCCGAGACCTACCCCCATGGAGCATTTCCTGGCATGAGCCGCATGCGACTCGACGACATCCTCTACACCCAGGGCTTCGGCACGCGCCGCGTCTGCGCGGGCCTGGTCCAGCAGGGGCATGTGGCGGTGGCGGGGCAGATCCAGACCGACCCGGCCCAGGAATTCGAGGCCGAGGGCCTGCGTTTCAGGGTGCAGGGCACGGACTGGGCCTTCCACCAGAAGGCCTACCTGATGCTGCACAAGCCCGCGGGCACCGAGTGCTCGCAGAAGCCCTCGACCTGGCCCAGCGTCTACACCCTGCTGCCGGGCCCGCTGCGCCAGCGGCCGCAAAAGGGTGCGGTGCAGGGGGTGCAGGCGGTGGGCCGGCTGGACCAGGACACCACGGGCCTGCTGCTGCTGACCGACGACGGCGCCTTCATCCACCGCATGAGCTCGCCGCGCCGCCACGTGCCCAAGGTCTACGAAGTCATGACCAAGCACCCGCTCGACCAGGCCCAGGTGCAGCGCCTGCTGGCCGGCGTGGTGCTGGACGACGACCCCAGGCCGGTCCGCGCGGCGGCCTGCGAGGCGCTGGACAGCCACCAGCTGCGGCTGACGCTGACCGAGGGCAAGTACCACCAGGTCAAGCGCATGGTGGCGGCCGTGGGCAACCGGGTCGAAGCCCTGCACCGCTCGCAGATCGGCGGCCTGCGCCTGCCGCCGGACCTGGCGCCGGGCCAGTGGCGCTGGCTGGGGGCCGAGGCGCTGGCCAGCATCGCGGCCTGAACATTGAACTTGTATCGAGAGAAAGAAAGGACAGCACCATGGCCATGGACGTGATCGACTACCGGCTGCTCGGCAGCGAGATGCAGTTCGTCGAGATCGAGCTCGACCCCGGCGAGGCCGCGATCGGCGAGGCCGGCAGCCTGATGTACATGGAGGCCGGCATCGCCATGGACACGGTGTTCGGCGACGGCAGCGCCGCCCAGGGCGGTCTGCTGGGCAAGCTGCTCGGCGCCGGCAAGCGGCTGGTGACCGGCGAGTCGCTGTTCACCACGGTCTACGCCAACCAGGGCGCCACGCGGCAGAAGCTGGCCTTCGCCGCCCCCTATCCCGGCAAGATCATGCCCATGGACCTGCGTCAGCTCGGCGGCACCCTGGTCTGCCAGAAAGACGCCTTCCTTTGCGCGGCGCGCGGCGTGGCCTTGGGGATCGCCTTCCAGCGCAAGCTGGGCGTGGGCTTCTTCGGCGGCGAGGGTTTCATCATGCAGAAGCTCGAGGGCGACGGCCTGGCCTTCGTGCACGCTGGCGGCACCGTGGTGCGGCGCGAGCTCGCCGCGGGCGAGCTGCTGCGCGTGGACACGGGTTGCGTGGTGGCCTACACGCCGGGCGTGGACTTCGACATCGAGTACGTGGGCAAGGTCAAGACCGCCCTGTTCGGCGGCGAGGGCCTGTTCTTCGCCCGCCTGTCGGGCCCCGGCACGGTGTGGTTGCAGAGCCTGCCGTTCAGCCGCCTGGCCAGCCGCGTGTTCGCGGCCGCGCCGCAGCAGGGCGGGCGGCGCGAGGAGGGCTCGGTGCTCGGCGGCTTTGCGGCCGGCGGGCTGCTGGGCGGCTTGGTCGGCGGCGACGACGAGTAGGCTTCAGGCGGAACGCAGGAAATCCGCGATCGCCGCGGTCACGGCCCCGGCCTGGTCGCGGTGCGGCGAATGGCCGCAGGCCGGCAGTTCGAGCAGCCGGGCCTGGGGCGCGGCGGCCGCGATGTCGTGGATCTGGGCCAGCGTGCCGTAGGGGTCCTCGATCCCCTGGATGGCCAGTAGCGGCGCACCGATGCGGCGGCAGTCCTGGCGGATGTCGAAGTCGCGGAATTCGGGGCTGAGCCAGACCTCGTTCCATTGCCAGAAGGCGCAGTCCACGTCGGTGTGGTGGCGCGCCAGGCGCGCGCGCAGGTCGCCAGACAGGTAGGCTTCGCGCGCCTGGGCGATGGCCTGCACCGACAGCTCCTCGACGATCACATGGGGGGCCAGCACCACGCAGGCCGCCACTGGGTGCCGGCTGGCGTGCAGCAGGGCGATGGTGGCGCCGTCCGAATGGCCGACCAGCACCGGACGCACGATCTCCAGGCGCTCCAGCAGCGCCGGCAGCACTTGCAGCGCCTCGCGGTGCATGTAGTCGGGCCGCAGGCGCCCGCTGCGGCGGCCGTCGCGCTCGGCCGGCTCGCCGCGCACATCGGGCGTGGGGGCGGAGCGGCCGTAACCCTGGCGCGAATAGACCAGGCCCGCCCGGCCCGTGGCCGCGCAGACTTGGGCCGGCCAGTCGCGCCACATGGCGACCGAGCCCAGGCCCTCGTGCAGGAAGACCAGGGGCGCTGCCGCGGTCGCCGCGGGTGCCGGGATCTGCTCGATTTCTAGGCGTATGCCGTTGATGTCCACCGAATTCATCCGTCGAATGTTAAGGGGGAGATGCGCGTCCCGGTGCCATACGCCGGATACACTCGAAAATCGTCGTGAAAGTGTGTATTTGTGAAAATTCTGTTTCGTCGCCTGGCCTGGCTGGGCTGTCTGTGGGCGCTGCTGGCGCCCGCCGCTGAAGCTTCTACCCCTCCGGTTTTCGTGCTCAACTCGCTGGACGGCGACGTCAGCGTGGTCGATCCGGTCAGCTGGACCGAGACCCGGCGCATTCCGACCGGCAAGGAGCCGCACCACCTCTACCTCACGCCGGACGGCAAGTCGGTCATCGTGGCCAACGCGCTGAGCGACTCGCTGACTTTCATCGATCCGCGCACCGCCGAGGTGCAGCGCACGGTGCGCGGCATAGTCGACCCTTATCAGCTGCGCTTTTCGCCCGACATGAAGTGGTTCGTCACGGCCGCCAACCGGCTCAACCACATCGACATCTACCGCTGGGATGGGCGCGACATGAGCCTGGTCAAGCGCATTTCCACCGGCAAGACGCCCAGCCACCTGTGGATAGACAGCAAGAGCACGACCATCTGGTCCACCATGCAGGACAGCGACGAGTTGGTGGCCATCGACCTGGCGAGCCAGACCATCAAGTGGCGCGTCAAGACCGGCGCCATGCCGGCCGACCTGTTCGCCACCCCCGACGACCGGCTGCTGCTGATCGGCCTGACCGGTGGCGACGGCGTCGAGGTCTACGACGTGAAGGGCAAGGAGGCACGCCTGGTGCGCAAGATTCCCACCGGCCTGGGCGCCCATGCCTTCCGCGCGCTGGGCGACCGCCGCCATGTGCTGGTCAGCAACCGCGTCGCCAACAGCATCAGCAAGATCGACTACCAGAGCCTGCAGGTGGTCGCCAACTACCCGGCGCCTTCGGGCCCGGACTGCATCGACGTCTCGGCCGATGGCAAGACCCTGATGGTGGCCTCGCGCTGGGCCAGGAAGCTCACCGTGATCGACATGGCCACGGGCAACGTGGTGCGCCAGGTGGGCGTGGGCAAGTCGCCGCACGGCGTCTGGACCCTGAACCATGCGCCGCGCCTTTAAGGCGGCGCTGGCCGCGCTCGGCATCGCGGCCGGCCTGGTCGGCACGGCAGCCCAGGCACAGGGCACTCCCCAGCCGGCCTGCACCCGGCCGCTGTACCTGACCTTCGACACCGGCCACATGGGCGTGGCGCCCCTGGTGGCCGAGGTGCTGCGCCGCCAGCAGGTGCGCGTGACCTTCTTCGCGGCCAACGAGCGCACCCAGGAGGGCGACGGCAGCCTGGGCGCGCACTGGGCGCCCTGGTGGAAGGCGCGCGCGGCCGAGGGCCACGAGTTCGCGTCCCACACCTGGGACCATGCCTACTGGCGTGGCGATCTGCCCGGCATCGAACCACGCTTTCGCATCCGCCCCTCGGCCGGGGCCTTTGCCGGGCGCGAGTTCACCTGGGACGCTGCCAAATACTGCGAGAGCGTCGCCTACGCGGCCGAACGGCTGGAGGACCACACGGGCAGGAAGCCGCTGCCGCTGTTCCGCGCCCCGGGCGGAAAGACCTCGCCGCGCCTGCTCGCGGCGGCCCGAGCCTGCGGCTACGAGCATGTGGGCTGGTCGCCGGCCGGCTTTCTGGGCGACGAATTGCCGAGCGAGAAATTCAGCAACGAGGCGCTGCTGGAGCGGGCGCTCAGGGACATACGCGCCGGCGACATCCTGGTCGCCCACCTGGGCATCTGGTCGCGCCGCGAAGCCTGGGCGCCGGCGGTGCTGGAGCCGCTGATCGTGGGATTGAAGGCGCGCGGCTTCTGCTTCGAGACCCTGCGCCAGCATCCGGCCTACCGCGGCTGGATCGCCCAGCACGGTTGAGCTTGCCGTGGACGCCCTGAGCGAGCTGTTTTCCACCGTGCAGCAGTGGCTGTTCGAGGCCCTGGTGCAGCCCGCCATGTTCTCCCTGGGAATGGGCAACCTGCTGGAGGACGGCTATACGGCGACCGGCTGGCTGCTGGTGGGCCTGCTGCAGATCGCCGTGCTGGTGGCGGTGTTCGGCCCGCTGCAGCGCTGGCGCCCGGTCGAGCCCGTGACCGACCGCCAGACAATACGCACCGACATCCTCTACACCCTGATCCACCGGCTGGGACTGTTCCGCGTGGCGATGTTCCTCACGCTCGAACCGCTGTTCGACGATCTGTTCGGCGCGCTGCGGGTGGCGGGCTGGCACACCTGGCACCTGGACGAGCTGTGGCCCGGCGTCACGGATCAGGCCCTGGTCAGCCTGCTGATCTACCTGGTGGCCTTCGATTTAGTCGACTACTGGCTGCACCGCGCCCAGCACCACTTCCACTGGTGGTGGCAGCTGCACGCGCTGCACCACGCGCAGCGCCAGATGACGATGTGGAGCGACAACCGCAACCACCTGCTGGACGACCTGCTGCGTGACTGCCTGATCGTGGTCCTGGCACAGGGCATAGGCGTGGCGCCGGGCCAGTTCGTCGCCATCGTCGCCTTCACCCAGCTCAGCGAGAGCCTGCAGCACACCAATCTGCGGCTGTGGTTCGGCCCGGTCGGCGAGCGCCTGTGGATCAGTCCGCGCTTTCACCGTCTGCACCACAGCGTCGGGCTGGGCCACGAGAGCGCCGGCAAGGGCACGCTGGGTGGCTTTAATTTCGGCGTGCTGCTGCCCTGGTGGGACATGCTGTTCGGCACCGCGAACTTCGAGCTGCGCTACGACCCCACGGGGGTGCGCGACCAGGTGGAGCAGGGGCGGGACTATGGCCGCGGCTTCTGGGCGCAGCAACTGCTGGGACTCAAGCGCCTGCTTGGTCGCGCCTGAACGGGTGCGCGAGAGCCCGGCCTGGGCCGGCCGCCACCTCGGGTTATGCTCCCGCCATGACGCTGTTCCTGGACTCCTTCTGGCGCGCCGTGGCTTACTGCATGCATCCGCGCGTGATCGCCCTGTCCTTCCTGCCCCTGGTGGCGATGGTCGCCCTGGCCCTGGGCCTGGGTTATCTCTACTGGGAGCCGGCGCTCGACGGCGTGCGCGCCATGCTCGAGGGCTCGGACCTGCTGACCCAGCTCTGGCGGTGGCTGGAGGGCCTGGGCCTGGGCCAGCTCAAGACCGTGCTGGCGCCGCTGATCGTGATCTTCGCCGTCACGCCGCTGATCGTCGTGTTCTCGCTGCTCGCGGTCGGCCTGACCATGGCGCCGGCCCTGGTCAGGCTGGTGGCCGAGCGCCGCTTCGCCCATCTCGAGCGCAAGCGCGGCGGCTCGCTGGCGCTGAGCCTGCTGTGGTCGTTCGGCTCCACGCTGCTGGCCCTGGTCGCGCTGGTGCTGTCCCTGCCGCTGTGGCTGGTGCCGCCGCTGATCCTGGTGCTGCCGCCCCTGATCTGGGGCTGGCTGACCTACCGCGTCATGGCCTTCGATGCCCTGGCCGAGCATGCGAGCAAGGACGAGCGCCAGGAAATCCTGCGCCGCCACCGGCTCTGGCTGCTGGGCATAGGCGTGCTCACGGGCTACCTGGGCGCGGCGCCCAGCATCGTCTGGGCCTCAGGCGCGCTGTTCGCGGCGGCCTTCGTGATCCTGGTGCCGGTGGCGATCTGGATCTACACCCTGGTGTTCGCCTTCGCCTCGCTCTGGTTCGCGCACTACAGCCTGGCGGCGCTGGAGCGCCTGCGCGCCGAGCGGCCGCCCGTGGCTCGGCCGGTCGAACCAGTGGCCGCCGAGACGCTAGCATTGCGGGATGAATCCCCAGCCATCCCCCCGTCCGGCGCCTGAATCCGCAGGCAGCCAGCCCGAGGCCTTCGGCCTGATCATCATCGGCGACGAGATCCTGTCGGGCAAGCGCGCCGACAAGCACCTGCCCAAGGTGATCGAGCTGCTGGCCGCGCGCGGCCTCTCGCTGGCCTGGGCCGAGTACGTGGGCGACTCGCCCGAGCGCATCACCGCCACACTGCGCCGCGCCTTTGCTTCCGGCGAGGTGGTGTTTTCCTGCGGCGGCATAGGCGCGACACCGGACGACCACACGCGCCAGTGCGCGGCGCGCGCGCTGGGCGTGGACCTGCTGCTACACCCTCAGGCCGAGGCCCTGATCCGCGAGCGCATGCAGGACGTGGCGCGCGAGCAAGGCCTGAGCTACGAGCCGGACCGCGCCGACAACGTGCATCGCCTCAACATGGGGGTGTTTCCGCGCGGCGCGCAGATCATCCCCAACCCCTACAACAAGATCCCCGGCTTTTATTGCACGGCGAGCAGCGCCGGGCCGTCCCAAGCTGCGCGGCCCCCCTCGGGGGGCAGCGACTCACACGAAGCGGGGGAGCGTGGCGGCACGGTCTATTTCGTGCCGGGCTTTCCCGTCATGGCCTGGCCCATGATCGAGTGGGTGCTGGAGCAGCAATATGCCCAGCATTTCAGCCGCGGGGCGCGGGTCGAGAAATCCATCATCGTCTACGGCGCCATGGAGGCCACGCTGACCCCGCTGATGGAGTCCATCGAGCAGCAGCATGCCGGCGTCAAGGTGTTCAGCCTGCCCAGCGTCGACCACCCGCAGTACGGCCGGCACATCGAGCTCGGCGTCAAGGGCGATCCGGCCCTGGTGGAGCCGGCCTATGCGGCCCTGCTGATTGGGCTGCAGGCATTTGACCTAAAATTGGGCCCCGAATTGGTGCGTTAAACAAAAGCACCCAATATGGTGCATTATTGATGCACCATATTGGCTCAATCCTTTGGATGCATGGCTATTTTTACTTGCGCCTGCCTGCCTTTGCGCCATGCAAGTCAAGGCACAATACCGGCTTCCCGGCCAGCCTGGCCGCCGCTTGCGCTGGCACAGAAACTGCATCCCGGTCCACGTTTAGTTTTTACCACCCATCCAAACAGGAGAACCTGATGGCCAAGAGCGTCGCAGACGTCATGAAGATGGTGAAGGAGAACGAGGTCAAGTTTGTTGACTTCCGCTTCACCGATACCCGCGGCAAAGAGCAGCACGTGACCGTGCCGATTTCGCACTTTGACGAGGACAAGTTCAGCGACGGCCACGCCTTCGACGGCTCCTCGATCGCCGGCTGGAAGGGTATCGAAGCTTCCGACATGCTGCTGATGCCGGACTCGAACACGGCCAACGTCGACCCCTTCTTCGAAGAGTCGACCCTGATCCTGACCTGCGACGTGCTCGAGCCGGGCGACGGCAAGGCCTACGACCGCGATCCGCGCTCGATCGCCAAGCGCGCCGAAGCCTACCTCAAGGCCTCCGGCCTGGGCGACACCGCCTACTTCGGACCGGAGCCCGAGTTCTTCATCTTCGACGGCGTGCGCTGGAAGAACGACATGAGCGGAGCCTCCTTCGAGATCGAGGAGTACGAAGCCCCCTGGAACACCGGCGCCAAGCTCGAAGGCGGCAACCGCGGCCACCGTCCCACGGTCAAGGGCGGCTACTTCCCCGTGCCCCCGGTCGACAGCATGCAGGACATGCGCGCCGAGATGTCGCTGATCCTCGAGTCGCTGGGCATCCCGGTCGAAGTGTTCCACCACGAAGTGGCGGGCGCGGGCCAGAACGAAATCGGCACCAAGTTCAGCACCCTGGTCGAGCGCGCCGACTGGACGCAGATGCTCAAGTACGTGGTGTGGAACGTGGCCAACGCCTACGGCAAGACCGCCACCTTCATGCCCAAGCCCCTGGTCGGCGACAACGGCTCCGGCATGCACGTGCACCAGTCGGTCTGGAAGGACGGCAAGAACCTGTTCGCGGGCAGCGGCTACGCCGGCCTGTCCGACTACGCTCTGTACTACATCGGCGGCATCATCAAGCATGCCCGCGCGCTGAACGCGATCACCAACCCCGGCACCAACAGCTACAAGCGCCTGGTGCCCGGCTTCGAAGCCCCGGTCAAGCTGGCCTACTCCAGCCGCAACCGCTCGGCCTCGATCCGCATTCCGCACGTCGCCAGCGACAAGGCCCGCCGCATCGAGGCGCGCTTCCCCGATCCCCTGGCCAACCCCTACCTGTGCTTCTCGGCCCTGCTGATGGCCGGTCTGGACGGCGTGGAGAACAAGATCCATCCGGGCGAAGCCGCCACCAAGGACCTGTACCACCTGCCGCCGGAAGAGGACGCGCTGGTGCCCACCGTCTGCCACAGCCTGGACCAGGCCCTCGAGTACCTGGACAAGGACCGCGCCTTCCTGACCAAGGGCGGCGTGTTCACCGACTCCATGATCGACGCCTACCTCGAGCTGAAGATGGCCGAAGTCACGCGCTTCCGCATGGCCGTGCACCCGGTCGAGTACGACATGTACTACTCGCTCTGATCCACACCCCTGTGTGGCTCGAAAAGGACGGCGCAAGCCGTCCTTTTTGTTTGGGGTGGCCCTTTCGTTGAGAAGGTCCCGGAATTGCCCCATACTCGGGAGCAGCGAACGCCTCGGGTCGAGGCGAGGAATTGCATGAAGTTTGTCTCCTGCCTGCTGTTCTCCATCCCTGTCGCGTCGGCCCTGCTGCCGGCTCCGGCGCTGGCCCAGGACCGCATCTACCGCTGCGGCAACGAATACACCAACAAGCCCACCGAGGCCCAGATGCGCCAGTGCAAGCTGGTGCAGGGCGGCAACGTCACGGTGGTGCAGGGTACGCGCCCGGCCGCCTCGGGTACTGCCCCTGCCGTGGCGCGGCCGGCGGCTTCGGGTGCGCCCGGCCAGCGCGTGGGCTCGGACGAGCAGCGCGCGCGCGACGCCGACGCGCGCGCCATCCTGGAGGCCGAGCTGAGGAAGGCCGAGGCGCGCCACGCCGAGCTGCTCAAGGAATACAACAACGGCGAGCCCGAGAAGCTGGGCCCCGAGCACCGCAACCACCAGAAGTACCTGGATCGCGTGGCCGAGCTCAAGGCGGCCGTCGCGCGCAGCGAGAGCGACGTCGCGGGCATCAGGCGCGAGCTGGCGCGCCTGGGCGTCGCGGTGCCTGCGTCAAAATAGTCGGCTTGAAAAAGCCCAGCCCCCACCCCTCCCGTTTCCTCGCTTTCGATTTGCTGGCCACCCTGGTGGCCGTGGTGCGCAGCGATGGCGTCGTCCTGTTCGCCAACTCGGCGCTGGAGGACGCGATAGGCATGTCGCGCCGCAGCATCGAGGGCGCGCAGTTCCCCGAATGTTTCGCCGAGCCGCAGGTGCTGCGCAACGCGCTCGAGGGCGCGCGCAGCAACGAGTTCGCCGCGCTGCGCTACGACGCCCAGCTCAAGCGCCAGCACCACGATCCGCTGCCGGTGCACGTGATCGTGGCGCAGACCGAGCGGCCCGGCGAGATCGTGATCGAGCTGCTGCCGCTGGAGGCCCAGGCCAGGCAGGACCGCGAGGAGCGCCTGATCGACCAGGCGCAGGCCAACAAGGAGCTGATCCGCAACCTCGCGCACGAGATCAAGAACCCTTTGGGCGGGATACGCGGCGCGGCCCAGCTGCTCGAGATGGAGATGGAGTCCAAGGAGCTGACCGAGTACACCCAGGTCATCATCCACGAGGCGGACCGCCTGCAGACCCTGGTCGACCGCCTGCTCGCGCCGCACCGCCGCCCGCATGTGGTGGGCGACGTCAACATCCACGAGGTCTGCGAGCGCGTGCGCTCGCTGATCCTGGCCGAGTTCCCCCGCGGCCTGCGCGTGGTGCGCGACTACGACACCTCGATCCCCGAGTTCCGTGGCGACCGCGAGCAGCTGATCCAGGCCCTGCTCAACATCGCGCACAACGCGGCGCACGCGCTGGCCGAAGGCATCGCGGCCGGCGAGGCCGAGCTCGTTTTCCGCTCGCGCATCGCGCGCCAAGTCACCTTCGGCAAGCAGCGCTACCGACTGGCATTGGAATTGCATGTGATCGACAACGGGCCTGGCGTGCCAGACTCGATCAAGGACCGCATCTTCTTCCCGCTGATCTCGGGACGCGAAGGCGGCTCCGGCCTGGGGCTCACGCTGGCGCAGACCTTCGTCCAGCAGCACCATGGCCTGATCGAGTGCGACAGCGTGCCGGGCCGTACGGATTTCAAGATACTGATTCCGTTGCCGTAACCTGTTTGACCTGAGGGGACACTAAGCACATGAAGCCGATCTGGATCGTAGACGATGACCAATCCATCCGCTTCGTGCTGGAGAAGGCGCTGCTGCGCGAAGACCTTCCCACGCGCAGCTTCACCAACCCGCGTGAGGTGCTGCAGGCGCTGGAGCATGACGGCGGCGAGGGCGGCCCGCAGGTGCTGGTGAGCGACATCCGCATGCCCGGCGGCTCGGGCCTGGACCTGTTGACCAAGGTCAAGGAAAAGCTGCCCGGCCTGCCGGTCATCATCATGACCGCCTTCTCCGACCTCGACAGCGCGGTCTCGGCCTTCCAGGGCGGCGCCTTCGAATACCTGCCCAAGCCCTTCGACCTGCCCAAGGCCGTGGAGCTGATCCGCCGCGCCGTCGAGGAAAGCCAGCGCGAGGAAGTGGCCGAGGAGCGCATGGCCGCCGCGCCCGAGATGCTGGGCCAGGCACCGGCCATGCAGGACGTGTTCCGCGCCATCGGGCGGCTGTCGCAGAGCAACGTGACGGTGATGATCACCGGCGAGTCGGGCTCGGGCAAGGAACTGGTGGCGCGCGCGCTGCACAAGCATTCGCCGCGCGCCAACGGCCCCTTCGTCGCGATCAACACCGCCGCCATCCCCAAGGACCTGCTCGAGAGCGAGCTGTTCGGCCACGAGCGCGGGGCCTTCACCGGCGCGCAGACCATGCGCCGCGGGCGCTTCGAGCAGGCCGAGGGCGGCACCCTGTTCCTCGACGAGATCGGCGACATGCCGTTCGACCTGCAAACCCGTTTGCTGCGCGTGCTCTCGGACGGGCATTTCTACCGCGTGGGTGGCCACAACGCGGTCAAGGCCAATGTGCGCGTGATCGCCGCCACGCACCAGGACCTGGAGCAGCGCGTCAAGGAAGGCGTGTTCCGCGAAGACCTGTTCCACCGCCTCAACGTGATCCGCCTGCGCCTGCCGGCGCTGCGCGAGCGCCGCGAGGACGTGGCCATGCTGACGCGCCATTTCCTGCAGCAAAGCGCGCGCCAGCTCGGCGTCGAGCCCAAGCGCATCTCCGACGCCGCGCTGTCCCGGCTGATGGCCTTCGGCTTCCCGGGCAACGTGCGCCAGCTCGAGAACATCTGCCACTGGCTCACGGTGATGGCGCCGGCCCAGGTGATCGAGGCCAAGGACCTGCCGCCCGAGGTGCTGGACGTGCCGACCCTGGGCGCCGAGCCGCGGCCCGAGGCGGCTGGGTCCGCCCCGGCCGCGAGCCCTGTACCGGCCGCCGAGGCGCCGCTGGCCCAGGCCCTGCCCGTGCTGCAGCAGGGCAGCACCGAGGCCCTGGGTTGGGAGCAGGGGCTGGAGGCCGAGGCTCAGGCCTTGCTGGCCGCCGGCCGCCACGACGTGTGGGACGCGCTGACCCGCCGCTTCGAGTCCAAGCTGATCCTGACCGCGCTGGCCAGCACGCGCGGGCGCCGCATCGAGGCCGCGCACAAGCTCGGCATAGGCCGCAACACCATCACGCGCAAGATCCAGGAGCTGGGCCTGGAGTAGGACGCCCCCCGACGCGGCCTGCGGCCGCCTCCCCCCACTGGGGGGCGGCGCGGCCGCTTGGGGCGGCCCGGCGCGGCGCGCCCCCGGATGCGAGGTTGGACGGCGGCTACGCCAGTTCCACCACTACAGGAGCGTGGTCGCTGGGCTGCTTGTTCTTGCGCGGCGCGCGGTCGATGTTGCAGGACTGCACCCTGGCCTTGAGCGCCTCGCTGACCAGGATGTGATCGATGCGCAGGCCGCGGTTCTTCTGGAAGCCCAGCATGCGATAGTCCCACCAGGAATAGCTTTTCTCGGGCTGCTCGAACAGGCGGTAGGCGTCGTGCAGGCCCAGCTCCAGCAGGGCCTTGAACTGGTCGCGCTCCTGGGTCGTGTGGTGTATGGTCTCGCGCAGGCCCTCGGGATCGTAGGAGTCGCGGTCCTCCGGCGCCACGTTGAAGTCGCCCAGCAGCACCAGCCGCGGATGCGCGGACAGCTCCGCACGCACCTGCTCGCGCAACGCGTCCTGCCAGCGCATCTTGTAGGCGAACTTCTCGCTGCCCGGTTCCTGGCCGTTGACGAAGTAGCCATTGACCACGCGCAACTCGCCCGCCGGCGTGTCCAGCGTGGCGCTGATGACGCGCGACTGCTCGTCGGCAAAGCCAACGATGTTGCGCACCACCTCGCGTGGCGGCGTGCGGCTCAGGATGGCGACGCCGTTGTAGGTCTTCTGGCCGAGTACCGCGCTGTGGTAGCCCGCGGCCTCGAGCTCAACCAGCGGGAATTTGTCGTCGCTGAGCTTGAGCTCCTGCAGGCACAGCACGTCGACCGGCTGGGCGGCGAGCCAGTCCAGCACCTGAGGCAGGCGCACGGCGAGGGAGTTGACGTTCCAGGTGGCAATTTTCATGGTCGGGCTTTCCTCGGTCGGCGGGGACTTGGCTTCAGACATGCAGCAGGGCCAGGCCGCCGATCGCGACGCCTATGCCGCCCATGGCGAACATGCCCCATTCCAGCCATTTCCTGCGCGTCAAGAGCGCGATCGCGGCCAGCGCGATCGCCACCTGGAGCGCCGTCGTGGCCTGGGCCCAGCGGTGGTGTTCGTGCATCTGCGCATCCGAGCGGTCGTCCCAGGCCTTGGCCTCGGCCTCCAGCTTCTCGGCGCCGGTCTTGATCTCGGCCTTCTCGGTCTTGTAGCGCTTGATCTCGTCGGTGTAGAAGGCCTTGCGCCCTTCGGGGGCCAGCTCCAGCGCCAGCTCGCTGAGGTTCTGCTTGCTGCTCTTGGCCTGGTAGTAGTTCCACTGGTTGGACGCCTCGGTCTTCTTGATCGCGGCGTTGTTCTTGTACAGGCCCGCGTTGGCCTGGGTGGCGCCGCCCATGTAGCCGAAGATGGCGCCCACCGTCGCGATGATGGCGGTGAACAGCGCGATCTGGTTGGTCATGGACTTGGCGCTGGCGTCCTCGTCTGCGTGGCCGTGATGGCCCTGCTGGGCGTGTTCGAGTTCGTGGTCGTGCGGGCCGTGTACGTGAAAGCCGTGTCCGGACATGGTTCAGTGTTCCTCGGGAATGTGGTGGTAGGTGACGAAGCTGTAGGCCAGGCCGGTGGCCGACACATGGCGCTCGCGTGCGGTCTCTACCCAGCCCGGGCCGAAGTTCGGAGCAAAGGCGTCGCCCTCGAAGTCCTGCTCGATCTCGGTGACGACCGCGCTGCTGGCCAGGGGCAGGGCCTGGGCGTACAGCTCGGCGCCGCCGATCACCCAGGCGTCGCCGTCAGCCGGGCACAAGGCCATGGCCTCGGGGATGGAGCCGGCGCGCAGCGCGCCCTCGGCTTGCCAGCCGGCTTGTCGCGTGACCACGATGTTGAGCCGGCCAGGCAGCGGGCGAAAGCGCGGCGGCAGCGAATCCCAGGTCTTGCGGCCCATGATCACCGGGCAGCCCAGCGTGGTGCGCTTGAAGTGGGCCAGGTCTTCCGGCAGCTGCCAGGGCAGGGTGTTGCGCAGGCCGATCACGCCGTTGGCGGCTCGGGCAAAGATCAGGTGCAGTTTCATCGGGGCGGTGGCCGCGCCGCGGGAGCGGGCGGCTCCAGGTGGGGCAGGGGCGGTCAGACGGCGACGGGCGCCTTGATCGCCGGATGGCACTCGTAGCCCAGCACCTCGAAGTCCTCGTATTCGTATTCGAAGATCGAGGCCGGCCGGCGCTGGATGCGGAGTTGCGGGTAGGGGTAGGGCGTGCGCGAGAGCTGCAGCGCCACCTGTTCCTGGTGGTTGCTATAGATGTGGCAGTCGCCGCCGGTCCAGATGAAGTCGCCCACGGCCAGGTCGCACTGTTGCGCCACCATGTGGGTCAGCAGGGCGTAGCTCGCGATGTTGAAGGGCACGCCCAGGAAGATGTCGGCGCTGCGCTGGTAGAGCTGGCAGCTGAGCTTGGCCGGTTCGCCAGCCACCTGCGATGGCGCGACGTAGAACTGGAAGAAGGCATGGCAGGGCATCAGCGCCATCTTGGGCAGGTCCGCCACGTTCCAGGCGCTGACGATGATGCGGCGCGAGTCCGGGTTGGTCTTGAGGGTCTTGATGACCTCGGCGATCTGGTCGATGTGGCCGCCGTCGGGCGTGGGCCAGCTGCGCCACTGCACGCCGTAGACCGGTCCCAGGTCGCCGTCTTCGCGCGCCCATTCGTCCCAGATCGTCACGCCGCGCTCGCGCAGCCAGTGGTTGTCCGAGGAGCCCTGGAGGAACCACAGCAGCTCGTGAATGATGGACTTGAGGTGCACCTTCTTGGTGGTCACCAGCGGAAAGCCTTCGCCGAGGTCGAAGCGCATCTGGTAGCCGAACACGCTCTTGGTGCCGGTGCCCGTGCGGTCGGTCTTGGGCGTGCCATGCGTGTCCACATGGCGCATGAAGTCTTCGTATTGGTGGCGGATGGGGCGTGGATGCATGTCAATAGCCTCCCAGCAATATGTCGAGGGCTTCCTGGATGAGGGCCTGTTGTGGCGCGAGATTGGCCACCGCGCGCCGCAGTTCGTTGGAGGGAACGGCGCCAAGGGCCGCGGTGTTCAAGACCACGTTCTTTCCCTGTACCACCAGATCCGGGTTGAGGTCGCGTACGCGCGCATGAAACCGGCTGGCCGCGTGCAGCGGTATCACCACCCGCGTCTCGATGTCAACGAATGTGTTCTGCACATCGAGAAGGTAGGGGACTGCGATACGGTCTTCGCTGTCCGGATTGGGGTAGACATCAAAGCGCGCCATCGGCTCAGGTCGCCTTCTGTTCGCCGTCGTGCATCTTTCCGTCGCCGAGGCTGCGTGCAAAGCTGCGGTACTTGGCCAGTGGTAGGCCTTCGCGCCGAACGCGCTCGTTGTATGCTTCGAACGCCTCCTTGTTGTCGTCGCGCCATTTTTCCCAATACCGGCGCTTCACCTCTTCGGCCAGCAGCGCATCGACGGTTTGCGACAGGTTCATGCCCAGCTCGCGTGCCATCTCCAGAACCTTGGCGTTGAGCGAGAGGTTGGTGGCTTTCTTGGGGGCTTTGTCGAACTGGAGCATGGCGCACTCCCGGCGGATGAATGTGGAAATTATATGCGCATGCTTCGTGCGCAAAGGGCGATGTCGTCCAGGCCATGAGGTTGCTGCGTCGCCGAGACTGCCGGCTACGACGCGGCATACCGCAAAGTCTGTTCCGTCGGATAAACTGGGTTTCCCGGATCAGCCTGCGGCTTGCGTTCCCGCGTTGAGTCTGGCGCTTTGCGCCAGATGCGCAGGGAGCGCGAATGCCGCCCAATCGCTTGAGCTGAACCGCAAGCCCCCGATTGATTCCGCACCAAGGAGAAGCAGCCATGCCCGCTTACGTGATTGCAGATGTGGAGGTCGTCGACAGCTCCGGATACGAGGAGTATCGTCAGAAAGTGCCCGCAACGATCGCCGCTTACGGGGGGCGATACATCGCCCGTGGTGGAGCGACAGAGGTGCTTGAAGGCGCCTGGTCGCCCAAACGCTGCGTGGTCCTTGAATTCCCAAGCATGGCCCAAGTCCGGGCGTGGTGGGCGTCCCCCGAGTATCAGCCTCTTCGGGCCATTCGCGAGCGAACGGCAAGGTCCAATCTGGTTGTTACCGAAGGCCTTTGAGCCGATTCCCTCGGCCCTGCCGCAAGCATCGCGTCGCGCTGAGGCCCCCTGAAGCTGCATCCGTGATGCATGCACGACCACGCCCCGTCATTGCCATCCATGGCGGCGCCGGCGCCACGGCCGTCGACGGCCACGACGCGCGGCAGGAGGCGGCCTACCACGCGGCCCTGCGGGACGTGCTGCTGGCGGCGCAGCATCTGCTGGCCGGCGGCGGCAGCGCGCTCGACGCGGTCTGCCTGGCGGTGGAGATGCTCGAGGACTGTCCGCTGTTCAACGCCGGCCGGGGTGCGGTTTTCACTCGGGAGGGCACGCACGAACTGGACGCGGCCGTGATGGACGGGGCCACGCTGTGCGCCGGTGCCGTGGCCTGCGTGCGCCGGGTGCGCCATCCCGTGCGCGCCGCACGGGCCGTGATGGAGCGCAGCGAGCATGTGCTGCTGGTGGGGACGGGCGCCGAAGCCTTTGCCCAGGCTTGCGGGCTGGAGATGGTCGCGCCGGACTATTTCTCGACCGAAGCCCGGCGCGCGGACTGGCGCCGGGCGCTGGCGTCCGGGCCGCCGCCTGCCGTGCCGCCGCCGCTCGACGAGGGGCGCAAGCTCGGCACGGTGGGTGCGGTCGCGCTCGATGCCCGGGGCAACTTGGCGGCGGCTACCTCCACCGGGGGCATGACCGGCAAGCGGGCCGGACGCGTCGGCGACAGCCCGGTCATCGGTGCCGGCACCTATGCCGACAACCGCACGGCTGCCGTCTCTTGCACCGGCACCGGCGAGCTGTTCATGCGCGCCGTGGCGGCGCACGACCTCTGTGCGCGCATGGCCTACGGCGGCCAGACGCTGGAGGCGGCGGCGGAGCAGCTGGTCATGAAGGTGCTGCCGGCGATCGGCGGGCAGGGCGGCCTGATCGCGGTCGATGCCCGGGGCCGGCTGAGCCTGGTGTTCAATACCGAGGGCATGTACCGTGGCCACGCGCGGGTCGGCAAGGCCCCGCAGACGGCGATCTGCCGCTGAGCTGGCCTCGGTCGCAGGCGGCCGGTCCTGAGCTTGATCAATCGGCCGGCGCGCACCATACTGCTGAGCGGGCCCAGCGCAGGAACGGCTGGCTTGAGGCCTTTCCGGGCCGCGCTTGCTCGCAGGAGGTACACGATGAAGAAGATCCTCAAACCCGTGGCCGTTGGGCTGCTGCTTCTGCTCGGCGCCTTGCTGCCGGCCAGCGTGGCCTCCCAGTCGGCCGCCCACACCCACATGATGCTTGTGCCGGGCGAGCTCAAGTGGGCCGACGTGCCCTCGCTGCCGCCCGGGGCCAAGATAGCCGTCATCGAAGGTCCTGTGAGCGAGGCGGTTCCGTTCACGTTCCGCATCAAGTTTCCCGCCAACTACATGCTGCCGGCGCACTGGCATCCTGCGGTCGAGCATGTCACGGTGATTTCGGGCGCGTTCAACATGGGCATGGGCGACAAACTGGACAAGAGCCAGACGCGGGCGCTGGTGGCAGGCAGCTTCGCTGTCATGCAGCCCAAGACCAACCACTTTGCCTGGACCCGCAAGGAGACCGTCGTCCAGGTTCATGGCGTGGGGCCATGGGGCATCACCTACGTGAATCCGGAAGATGACCCGCGCAAGAAGTGAGGGTCTCGGAACGCAGGCGTTTGACGCGCGCCACCGGCCGCTCTGTGGTTGAGCAGCTGCCGCGCTGCGTGGTCCGTCCTGTTCCTCCGGGGCAGGGGGCCAGTTGGCCTTTATGGAGGAGACTCTCATGATGATTGCCCGCTTTCAGATCGAAGCCCGTTTCGGCCACAAACAGGGGGTGATCGACGCCACACGCAAATGGTGCCGCGAGGTCGGCGTGCAGATCGGCTGGACCGAGGACAAGCTGCGCCTGCTGGTCGGCGCGATCGGCGCGCCGGAGTCGGCCGTGGTGCTCGAGGTGACGGTGGCCGACCTCACCGAACTCGACGCCGCCTGGAGCAAGCTGGCGACCATAGAGTCGCACAAGCAATGGGGCCGTGAACTCGAGCCGCTGGTCGTTTCCGGCAGCAATCGCTGGGAGGTCTTTCGGGTGGTCTGAGCGGCCTGGGATGTTCGTACCGAGCTGGCCATGGCCGGGGCCCATGGCGGCGCATCAGGCTCATGGCCCCGAATCGTTGGAGGAGCGGAGATGAAACTAGTGCAGTCGGCCGTGCTGGCCGCGGCGTTCACTTTGGGTTTGTGCTTCGTGCCACCGGGATCGGCCCAGCCGGCCGCCCAGAAATCCCTTTACGAGCGCCTGGGGGGACTCAAAGGCATCACGATGGTTGTCGACGACTTCATCAACCGTCTCGTGGCCAACAAGACGCTCAACAAGAATCCCGCCATCGACGCCGGTCGCAAGAGCTCACCGGCGCCCTACCTCAAGTTCCAGGTCGCGCAGCTGGTTTGCGAGACCACGGGCGGACCGTGCAAATACACAGGAAAGTCCATGAAGGACTCCCACGCTCACTTGAACATCAGTGAGAAGGAATGGGACGTCATGGCCAAGGAATTCAAGAAATCCCTGGACAAGTTCAAGGTCCCGGCGGACGAGCAGAAGGAGTTGTTCGACATCGTCGGCAAGACCAAGGCCGATATCGTCGTCCGCAAATAGGGCGCGCTGGGGGAAAGGTCCGCGCTGGGCGCGCCGCCTACGCCGGCACCACGCGCCCCGGATTCATGATGTTCTGCGGGTCCAGCGCGCGCTTGATCGCGCCCATCATGGCCAGGGCCACGGGCGACTTGTAATGCGGCAGCTTGGCCGTCTTGAGGCTGCCCACGCCGTGCTCGGCCGAGATCGAGCCGTCGAAGCGCGCAACCGCGTCGTAGACCAGGGTGTTGATGCGGTCCTCCTGCTCGCGCAGGAAGGCCCCGGGGTCGCCGCCCTCGGGGGCCTGCACGTTGTAGTGCAGGTTGCCGTCGCCCAGGTGGCCGAAGTTGACCAGGCGCACGCCGGGGATCTCGCGCGCCAGCTGCGCGTCGGTTTCGGCCACGAACTCGGGGATGCGCGAGACCGGGATCGAGATGTCGTGCTTGACGTTCAGGCCTTCCTCGGCCTGGGCCAGCGGAATGCTTTCGCGGACATGCCAGAGCTGGTGCGCCTGGGCCAGGTTCTCCGCGACCACGGCATCGCTCACGCAGCCCTGCGCTAGCGCGGTTTCCAGCAGGCGCTCGAATTGCGCGCGCGCATGGGCTTCGGATTCGTGGTCGGAGTTCTCCAGCAGCACGCAGTAGGGCGCGTCGCGCCACAGCGGCACGCGCAGTTGCGGGTAATGCTTGTCGACCAGGCTCAGGGCGAACTGGCCCATGAGCTCGAAGCCGGTCAGGCCCGCGCCCAGTTCGCGGTGCGCCAGGCCCAGCAGGGCGACGGCCGCGTCGAGCGAAGGCACGGCGGCCCAGGCCGTGAGCTGGGCCGCGGGCAGGGGATAGAGCTTCATGGTCGCGGCCGTGATGACGCCCAGCGTGCCTTCGCTGCCGATGAACAGGTCGCGCAGGTCGTAGCCCGTGTTGTCCTTGCGCAGGCCGGACAGGCCGTTCCAGACCTCACCCTGGGCGGTGACGACCTCCAGGCCCAGGCAGAGCTCGCGCGCGTTGCCGTAGCGCAGCACCTGGGTGCCGCCGGCGTTGGTGGCGAGGTTGCCGCCCAGGGTGCAGCTGCCTTCGGCCGCCAGGCTCAGCGGGAACAGGAAGCCGGCCTGCTGCGCCGCTTCCTGCAGGTTCTGCAGCACGCAGCCGGCCTCCACCGTGACGGTGAGGTTGGCGGCGTCGATGGCGCGCACGGCCTGCATGCGCGTGAGGCTGAGCACCACCTGGGTGCCGGAGGCATCGGGCACCGAGCCCACGGCCAGGCCGGTGTTGCCGCCCTGCGGCACCAGGCTGACGCCGGCCGCGGCGCAGGCCTCGACGACGGCGGCCACCTCCCCGGTGCTGCCGGGGCGCACCACGGCCAGCGCCTTGCCGCGCGCGCGCTTGCGCCAGTCCTGCTCCCAGGCGCTGAGGTCGCCCTCGGTGAGCACATGGGCGGCGCCGCAGATCCGGCGCAGGGTTTCGAGCAGGGTGTTCATGGTGCGGCGGGGGAGGGCTTGTTCTTGGCGTTGCGCAGCCGCAGGCGCACATGCAGGGTGCAGGCGAGGAACAGCAGCAGGCACAGCAGGATCTCCAGCGCGGCCAGCCAGTTGCCGGGCGGGCGGTCGCCGCTGGCGCGCACCACCCCCTCGATGAAGTAGAGCCAGACCACCAGGCTGACCCAGCGGTAGGTGTACATGCGGTTCTTCAGCAGGCCCGCCAGCGGCAGGCACAGGGGCAGCACCTTGAGCGCCAGCCAGGAGCCGCCCGGACGCAGCGGGGCCAGCCACAGCTCCCAGGACAGGCCGAGGGCGATCAGTCCGAGCAGGCTGCCCACGGCCAGGGCGCGCGTCAGGCGCACGGTCTTGTCTTCATTGGTCATCGAGGTGGCATCATAGCGGCCATGAGTTTCCCCCAGCGCCTGCAGTCCCTGCTGCAGGAACTTTCCCACTTCCCCTGGAAAAACACGGCCCTCACGCTGTTCGAGCGCTTTCGCGAGGACCGCCTGGGCCTGACGGCCAGCAGCCTGACCTTCACCACCACCATGGCCCTGGTGCCCTTCATCACGGTGGCGCTGGCGCTGTTCACGGCATTTCCCATCTTCGGCAAGCTGCAGCTGCTGCTGCAGAAATGGCTGGTCGACAGCCTGGTGCCGGACAGCATCTCGCGCCAGGTGCTGGGCTACCTGACCCAGTTCGCGAGCAAGGCCAGCCGCCTGGGCGTGGCGGGCCTGGCGGTGCTGGTGACCACGGCGCTGGCCCTGATCCTGACCATAGACAAGACGCTCAACGCGATCTGGCGCGTGCGCCAGCCGCGGCCGCTGGGCCAGCGCGTGCTGCTGTACTGGGCCGCGCTCACCCTGGGGCCGCTGCTGCTGGGCGCGAGCCTGGCGCTGACCTCGTACGCGGTCACGGCCTCGCGCGGCTTGGTCGGCGACCTGCCGGGCGGGGTGCGGCTGTTCTTCGACACGGTCGAATTCTTCCTGCTGGCCGGCGGCATGGCGGGCCTGTACCGCTACGTGCCCAACACCCCGGTCAAATGGGGCCATGCCTGGACCGGAGGCATGTTCGTGGCGGCCGGCATCGAGATCGCCAAGAAGCTGCTGGCCCTTTACCTGGGCAACATGCCGACCTACTCGGCGGTCTACGGCGCCTTTGCCGTGGTGCCCATCCTGCTGGTCTGGATCTACCTGTCCTGGGTCATCGTGCTGCTGGGCGCCGTGATCGCTGCCTACCTGCCCAGCCTGTTCGCCGGCGTGGCGCGGCGCAGCAGCGGCCAGGGCTGGAACTTCCAGCTGGCCTTGGAGCTGCTGCAGGCACTGCACCGGGTGCGCCATGGCGACCGCCGCGGCCTGACCCTGCAGGCGTTGACGCAGCTGCTGCGCGTCGATGCGCTGCAGCTGGTGCCGGTGCTGGAGACGCTGACGGCGCTGGACTGGATCGCCCGGCTCAACGAGGAGGACGCCGAGGGCGAGGCGCGCTATGTGCTGCTGGCCGACCCCGACGCCACGCCGCTGGCGCCGCTGCTGCAGCGGCTGCTGCTCGAACCCTCGGACTCGGTCGCCGCGCTGTGGAACCACGCCGGCTGGAACAGCCTGAAGCTGCGCGATGCGCTATGACCACCACAGCATGATTCTCCGGCTGGCGGGCGCCGGCCCTTTTTCATGGCTGAGGCGGCTGCGCGCCCTGGTCCTCGTCGGCCTGGCGCTGGCGGCCACGGCCGCCCTGGCCGTCGACGCCTCCAGCGAGCGCCTGCGCATAGGTTCCAAGCGCTTCACCGAGTCCTACATCCTGGCCGAGTTGCTGGCGCAGCAGGCGGCCGGGCACATGGCCAGGCCTGCGGCCGTGCTGCAGGGGCTGGGCAACACCGCGATCGTTTACCAGGCGCTGCGCTCCGGCAGCATAGACCTCTACCCGGAATACACGGGCACCATCGGCCTCGAAATCCTCAAGAGCCCTGGCGCCATGAGCCTGGAGCAGATGCGCCGGGCGCTCGCGCCGCTGGGCCTGGGCGTGGCCATTCCACTGGGCTTCAACGACGGCTATGCGCTGGCCATGCGGGCTGCCGAGGCCGATCGCCTGGGCATCCGGGCTATCAGCGATCTCGCGCGCCATCCCGCGCTCAGGCTGGGCCTGTCCAACGAGTTCCTGGGTCGCGCCGACGGCTGGGCCGGGCTGTCCGCACGCTACGGCCTGCCGCACAAGCCGATGGGCCTGGACCACGGCCTCGCCTATGACGCGCTGGCGGGCCGGCAGATCGACGTGATGGACATCTACACGACCGACGCCAAGATCGGGCACCTTGCCCTGCGCGTGCTGGCCGACGACCGGCAATACTTTCCGCGCTACGACGCCGTCGTGCTCTACCGCCTGGACTTGCCGCAGCGCTTCCCGCAGGCCTGGGCCGCGCTGCAGGCGCTGGAAGGCCGCATCGACGAGGCGGCGATGATAGGCATGAACGCACGCGCCGAACTGCAGGGCGTGGCCTTCGACGTGATCGCGCGCGATTACCTGGCGGGCAAGGCGGCCGGGGCTTCCACAGGGGCCGGCAAGCCGGGCGCACCCGATGCCGCCGGCCGCGGCTTCTGGGCCAAGCTGTCGGGACCGGATTTCGCGCGCCTCGCGGCCCAGCACCTGGCCCTGGTGGGCCTGTCGGTCGGCTTCGCCGCACTGCTGGGCATTCCTCTCGCGGTGCTGGTGTTCCCGCATCCGCGCCTGCGCGCCGCCGTGCTCGGGGCGTCGGGCCTGCTGCAGACCGTGCCCTCGCTGGCGCTGCTGGCGGCGCTGATCTGGCTGCTCGGCCGCATCGGCACCTTGCCGGCGCTGCTGGCGCTGGCGCTGTATGCGCTGCTGCCCATCATGCGCAACACCGCCACCGGCCTGGGCGAGGTGCCGCAGGGCCTGCGCCTGGCGGCCCAGGCCCTGGGCATGAGCGCGGCCCAGTGCCTGCGAAGCGTCGAGCTGCCGCTGGCCCTGCCCACCCTCCTGGCCGGCGTGCGCACGGCGACTTCGATCGCCATAGGCACAGCCACCATCGCGGCCTTCATCGGCGCAGGGGGCTTTGGCGAGCGCATCGTCACGGGCCTGGCCCTGAACGACGGCGAGCTGATGCTGGCCGGCGCCCTTCCAGCCGCGCTGCTGGCTCTGCTGAGCGAGGCCCTGTTCGAAGCGCTGGAGCATGCCCTCGCGCGGCGGCACGGCCGGGCTTAGCAGGCAGAGGCCTCATGCGGTCGCGAACGGCGCCCGCAAGAACCCCCTGAAGCGCGCGCGACCGCCGCGCGTGGGCGCGGCGGTCAGCCGGTAATCGGGAAAGCGCTGCAGAAAGCGCCCGATGGCGATGCGCCCCTCCAGCCTGGCCAGGCTCAGGCCCGCGCATTGGTGGATGCCGAAACCGAAGGCCAGGTGGCGGTTGTGCTCGCGCCGCAGGTCCAGCTGCTCGGGCCGCTCGAACTGGGCCGGGTCCCGATTGGCCGCGCCTATGCACAGGGTCACCAGAGCGCCCTCGGGCAGCGCCACGCCGCCGACCGTGGCGGCCCGGAGGGCGCGCCGGTTGCCGAGCTGGTTCGACGATTCGAAGCGCAGGAACTCGTCGACGGCCAGCGTCAGGACCGCCTCCTGGCCAGGGCCATCTGCCGCCGTGCGCGCCAGGTCGGCCAGCAGCTGGGCCTTGGCCGCCGGCCATTCCTGCAGCGCCAGCAGGGCGTTGCCGATCAGGTTGGTCGTGGTCTCGTGGCCGGCGTTGAGCAGGAAGATGCAGTTCTGCAGCAGCTCGGTTTCGCTGAGGCGCTCGCCCTGCACGGAGCCGTCAGGCGACGCGGCGTTCTCGCCCTGGATCAGGCGTGTCAGCACGTCGCGCTCGGGATCGCCCGGGCGTCGGCGCCGCTCGGCCACCAGAGCGCGCAGGTAGTCCAGGAACTCGCGCACGCTCTGCTCGCCCAGCGCCTGCTGCCCGGGTGTGAGGCTGGGCTCTAGCGCGCCCAGGATGGCGAGCGACCAGCCGCGCAGCGGGCCGCGCTCGGCGTGCGGCACGTCCAGCAGGTTGCCGATGATCTCGACCGGGATGGCCGAGGCGAAATCCTCGATCAGGTCGCCGCCGCCGCTGGCCTCGAGCGCGTCGAGCAGGCTGTCCACCAGGGCCACCAGGCCGGGCTCCATCTCGGCGATGGCGCGGCGCGTGAGCGCGCCCATGATGAGCTTGCGCACGCGCGTGTGCAGCGGCGGGTCGTTGAACACCAGGCTGCTCGTGTGGTGCTCGTAGAGCGGCGAGCCGGTCCCATACTTGGGCGCGAACTCGACCTGCTTGTCCGAGCTGAAGGTCTGGGCGTCGCGGTAGACCGCGACCAGGTCGGCATGGCGCGTGAGGAAGTAGGAGCCGTCGGGCATGCGCCGCACCGGCTCGGTCTCGCGCAGCACCTGGTAGACCGGGCAGGGGTTGGCCAGGAAATCGGCCGGCAGCTGCCGCAGGTCGAAGCCCGCGGCGATCTCGCGTGCGCGCGTCGCGCTCATGGGCGGCGTGATCTGCGCGGGGTCCAGGGCAGGGGCGGCGCTCATGATGCGATGAAGTCGCGGATGGCGAACAGGGTGGCGTCGGGTGCCTCGGTCATCTGGTGGTGACCCACGGGCAGGGTGCTCAGCTGCACGGCCTTGCCCGCCTCGCGGGCCCGGGCGATCAGGCCCTGGGCCGCCTTGGGCGGCGTCATCTGGTCGAGCGCGCCCAGCACGAACAGCACCGGGCAGCTGATCTGTGCGATGGCCGTTTCGCCATTGGCGTAGCGGTCGCAGGCCTGGAAGCCCAGGTGGAACAGGTTGACTTCGGTGTTGCCGGCCAGCACGCGCCGGTTCAGCGCGGTGTTGGCGCCGTGCACCCAGGTGCCGGGGCCCAGGGCCGAGGGCGGCGGCGCCAGCGTGCTGCGCGAGAACAGGTTGATCATCGCGATGGCCTTGTCCGGCTCGTTCAGCGAGGCGTCGAGCAGGGCCGGCGACACCTTCATCGGGAAGGCGGTGCCGACCAGCACCAGGTGGCTCACGCACTCCTGCAGCCGGGCCGCGGCCTCCAGCGCGATCAGCGAGCCCCAGCTGTGGCCCACCAGGGCGGCGCGCGGCACGCCGGCCGTGGCCAGCAGGGCGGCGACGAAGTCCGCGGCCTCCTCGACGCTGGCCGGTGCCTGGCCGCCGCTGCGGCCGTGGCCGGGCAGGTCCACGGCCAGCACGTTCCAGCCGTGGTTGGCGAGGTAGCGGCTTTGCAGCGCCCAGACGCTGTGGTCGTGCAGCACGCCGTGGATCAAGACGACGGTGGGCTTGGCCGGGTCGAAAGCCTTGCCGCCGCTGTAGCAGTAGGTGGGCGCGCCCTGGACGGTGAGCATCATGCGGTCTTCTCCGCGGCCTTCAGGGCCTTTTTCAGGTCGTCGATCAGGTCGTCGGGGTCTTCCAGGCCGATCGACAGGCGTATGGTGCCGGGGCCGATGCCGGCGGCCGCCAGCGCCTCGTCGCTCATGCGGAAATGGGTGGTGCTGGCCGGGTGGATCACCAGCGAGCGGCAGTCGCCCACGTTGGCCAGGTGGCTGAAGACCTTGAGCGTCTCGATGAAGGCCTTGCCCTGCTCGCGGCTGCCCTGGATGTCGAAGCTGAACACCGAGCCGGCGCCGCGCGGCAGCAGCTTCTGCGCCAGCGCATGGCTGGGGTGGCTTTCCAGCAGCGGGTGGCCGACGCGGGCCACGAAGGGGTGGCTGGCCAGGAATTGCACCACCTTCTCGGTGTTGCCCATGTGGCGCGCCATGCGCAGCGGCAGGGTTTCTATGCCCTGCAGGATCAGCCAGGCCGTGTGCGGGCTCATGCAGGCGCCGAAGTCGCGCAGGCCCTCGCGCCGCGCGCGCAGCAGGAAGGCGCCCACGCTCGATTCCTCGCTGAACACCATGTTGTGAAAGCCCTCGTAGGGCGCCGTGAGCTCGGGGAATTTGCCCGAGGCGTCCCAGTCGAAGCTGCCGCCATCGACCAGCACGCCGCCGACCACCGTGCCGTGGCCCGAGAGGAACTTGGTGGCCGAGTGGTAGACCAGGTCCGCGCCCAGCGCCAGCGGCTGCATCAGCCAGGGCGAGGTGAGGGTGGAGTCGACCAGCAGCGGCAGGCCGGCGGCGTGCGCGATCTGGGCCACGGCGGGGATGTCCAGCACGTCCAGGCCGGGGTTGCCCACGGTCTCGCCGAACAGCAGCCGGGTCTCGGGCCGGATCGCGGCGCGCCAGCCATCGAGGTCGCCGGGCTTGACGAAGCTGGTGGCGATGCCGAAGCGCCTGAGCGTGTAGTGCAGCAGGTTCTGCGAGCCGCCGTACAGCGCCGTGCTGGCCACGATGTGCGCGCCCGCGCCCATCAGGGTGGCGACGGCCAGGTGCAGGGCGGCCTGGCCGCTGGCGGTGGCGATCGCGCCTATGCCGCCTTCGAGCGCCGCCACGCGCTGCTCCAGCACGGCGTTGGTCGGGTTGCTGATGCGGCTGTAGACATGGCCGGAGCGCTCGAGGTTGAACAGGGCCGCCGCGTGGTCGGCGGACTCGAACACGAACGAGGTCGTGAGGTGGATGGGCACGGCGCGCGCGCCGGTGGCAGGGTCGGGTGCGGCCCCGGCGTGCAGGGCCAGGGTGTCAAAGCCGGGATCGGAATAGCCGGGCATTCATGTCTCCAAAGGTCTCAGAGTCGGGCGGATCTGTTTTTTTCCACGCATTGTGGGCTATATTCGATTCAAATCCGCCGCGGCGGCGGCACTGGAGATCAGCATGAAAGTCAGCGACATCCTGCGCGTCAAGGGGACCGCGCTCTACACCGTCACCCCCGACGAACCGCTTTCACACGCCGTGGAGATCATGGGCGAGAAGGACATAGGCTCGCTGGTCGTGATGGAGCATGGCGACCTGGTGGGCATGCTCACCTTCCGCGAGGTGATCCAGATGCTGGTCAAGAACTGCGGCCAGATCGGCGTGACCCTGGTGCGCACCGCCATGGACGACCACCCGCTGACCTGCACCGCCGAGACCGACCTCGACGAGGTGCGGCGCATGATGCTCGATCGCCATGCGCGTTACATGCCGGTGATGGACAAGCGCATGCTGATGGGCGTGATCAGCTTCTACGACGTGGCCAAGGCCGTGGTCGACAGCCAGAACTTCGAGAACAAGATGCTCAAGGCCTACATCCGCGATTGGCCGGCGGAGAACGAGCCGGACGAGGAGTCGAAGCTGCCTTGAGGCGGGCTGGCGTCCCAGGATCCGCCTGGGCTGTGCTCAGGGTCGGGTGATGACGATCTCGGTAACCGTGTTCTGGCTCGCGTCGTAGGTCATCAGTGGGCCAGAGACGCTGATGATTGTGGCCTTGGTGGCGCTTGTATTGCTGATGGTGGTAGTGGTCAGCGTGCAACTGCCACTCTGATCCGTCACACAATTGGCTGCGCCGCCCGGCGCGAAACTACCCGTGACGGTGGCACCGGCCATGGCAGCGCCGGTGCTCCAGTCGCTGTTGCGCCTGTGAACGGTGACCTTGGCCGAAGCGCGCCAGCCACCGGGCGTGCTGCTGCTGCTGCTGTCTGTCATGGACGAGACTGCCACCGCCGTGGATGTCCAGCTTCCGAGGGAGTAGACGAGCTTGTTGGGCGAGCCTTTTCCGATGGCGCCTTTGCCGGTGGAAACGAGCGTGTCGGGTGTGGCATTCGTTATCAGGAAGGATGCAACATCCGCAGGCAATGCTTCCGTATTGGCCGCCAGGGCCAGCGCGGCGACCCCGGCGACATGGGGCGAAGCCATGGACGTGCCGCTGATGGTATTGGTTGCGTTGTTGCCGGTGTTCCATGCCGAAGTGATGGCGCTGCCCGGTGCGAAAAGGTCTAGGCACTTGCCATAGTTGGAATACGAGGCACGAGCGTCGCTTTTGGTGGTCGCACCGACCGTGATGGCGCTCGGTTCCCGGGCCGGGGAATATCTGCAGGCGTCGGTGCTGCTGTTACCGGCCGCCACGACCATGGTCACGCCGGCTCCGACCGCATTTGCTACGGCTTGATCGACAGCAGTAGAGGCGCCGCCACCCAGCGACATGTTGGCCACCGCGGGCCTCAGCGGACTTGGGGACTTGGTGGCTTGACCGATGAGCCATTCAATGCCATCAATCACGCCACTCCAGCTGCCAGATCCGCTGCAATTGAGCACGCGCACCGGTATCAGCGAGACTGCCTTGGCCACGCCCCAAGTGCGGCTGCCCACGGTGCCGGCGACATGGGTGCCATGGCCGTTGCAGTCAGTCCTACCGTCGTCACTGCCGATGG
Organism: Ramlibacter sp. 2FC; assembly: GCF_005503345.1. NCBI lineage: Bacteria > Pseudomonadati > Pseudomonadota > Betaproteobacteria > Burkholderiales > Comamonadaceae > Ramlibacter > Ramlibacter sp. 2FC. Next base: position 6,282 of record NZ_SCMM01000047.1, on the reverse strand, counting down.
CAGAGTAACCGGGCAGCACTCGGTTGTCGAAGTCGCTGTGTGCGGCGTAGATACCGGTGTCGATGATGAAGGCTTGGACGCCCGCGCCCGTGTAGTTGTACTGATACTGACTGTTCAACGGAAGGTCGCCTTGGTCGATGCGGTCCAAGCCCCAGGTGGCTGCGTCCTGGACGGCCGTTTCCGTCAGCATGGTCTCGTTGAGCGACACCGTCTGGTCCTGTTCGACGTAATCCACGTTCGGGTTGTTGCGCAGCGCCCTTACCGCCCAGTCTGGCAGGGTGGCGGCGAAGCCCTTGATGGCTCGGGAGTACGCGTGGTGCAACTGTCCGCCGGTCCCACGCATCAGAGTCGCGGCCGTCGCGGCCGGATTGGCCACATGGGCCTTGAACACCACGATGTAGCGCCCCGCAATCGGCTGCGACGCGCCGTAGGGGTGGTCGGCCGGGGGATCGATCGGCTCGGCGAAGGCTGGGGCGCAGGTTCCGAACGCCAAGGTCAGGAAGAGGACGGTGCGAGTAAGAGCCATGGCGATCCCCGAAAGTGTTTGAAATCAAGGTCAATACCCGCCTGGATGTTAGTCCCGCGCCCGGCCCGGTCAAGCTGCTGTTACAAGCCGGGACCCGCTCTGGGATAATCCCCCCATGAGCGGCAACACCTTCGGCACCCTTTTTGCAGTCACCAACTTCGGCGAATCCCACGGCCCGGCCATAGGCTGCGTGATCGATGGCTGCCCGCCCGGCCTGGCCTTGTCCGAGGCCGACATCCAGCCCGACCTGGACCGCCGCCGTCCCGGCACCTCCAAGTTCGTCACCCAGCGCAACGAGCCCGACGCGGTGGAAATCCTCTCCGGCGTCTACGAGGGCAAGACCACCGGCACGCCGATCTGCCTGCTGATCAAAAACACAGACCAGCGCAGCAAGGACTACAGCAACATCCTGCAGACCTTCCGCCCCGGTCATGCCGACTACGCCTACTGGCGCAAGTACGGCATCCGCGACCCGCGCGGTGGCGGCCGCTCGTCGGCGCGGCTGACCGCGCCCATGGTGGCGGCCGGCGCCGTGGCCAAGAAATGGCTGAACGAGAAGTACGGCACGCTGTTCCGCGGCTGCATGACGCAGATCGGCGGGATCGCGATCCCCTTCGAGGGCTGGGAGCATGTGGCCGACAACCCCTTCTTCGCGCCGGTGGCCGACGTATCGGCGCTGGAGGACTATCTGAACGCGCTGCGCAAGGACGGCGACTCCTGCGGTGCGCGCCTGCGCGTGACGGCCAGCAACGTGCCGGTGGGCCTGGGCGAGCCGCTGTTCGACAAGCTCGACGCTGACATCGCTTACGCCATGATGGGCATCAACGCCGTCAAGGGCGTGGAGATAGGCGCGGGCTTCGCCAGCGTGGCGCAGCGCGGCAGCATGCATGGCGACTCGCTCACGCCGCAGGGCTTCAAGGGCAACAACGCGGGCGGGGTGCTGGGCGGCATCAGCAGCGGCCAGGACCTGGAGGTCGCCATCGCGGTCAAGCCGACCAGTTCCATCCTGACGCCGCGCGAATCCATAGACCAGGCCGGCCAGCCGGTCGAGGTGATCACCAAAGGGCGCCACGACCCCTGCGTGGGCATACGCGCCACGCCCATCGCCGAGGCCATGCTGGCGCTGGTGGTGATGGAGCATGCGCTGCGCCAGCGCGCCCAATGCGGCGACGTCAGCCTGCCGGTCCCGGCGATCCCATCCTCCTTCCTCTAAATGCAGCCGGGCCGGGAGGCTGCGGCACGGCGACAGCTGCTGCCCTTCGCCGCGCTGTCGGCCAGCTACTTCGCCCACATCGGCTTCTTCAATCCCTATCTGCCGCTGTGGCTGAAGGAACTGGGTCTGGGGATCTTCACCATCAGCCTGCTGACCTCGGTGCAGGCCGCCACGCGCCTGTTCGCGCCCTATGGCTGGGGCTGGCTCAGCGACCACACGGGAGAGCGCGTCAAGCTGCTGCGCTACGGCGCCAGCGCCGCGCTGCTGGTTTCGACGGCCCTGTGGCTGAACCTTTCCACGCCCTGGCTGGCCCTGGTGCTGCTGCTGATGTTCACCCACACCAGCGCCATGATGCCGATGAGCGAGGCCGCGATGGCCCACCTGGTCAGCCAGGGCGGGGGCTTCGACGTCCGGCGCTACGGCCGCGTGCGGCTGTGGGGTTCGCTGGGCTTTCTGGTCACGGTGTTCGTGGCGGGTGCCTGGTTCGAGGCCTTCGGCATGGCACATTTCCCGGCCTGGACCGTGCTGACCCTGCTGGCAGTGGCGCTCAGCGTGTGGCGGCTGCCCGATCTCAAGGAGGCCGTGCCGGCGCACGAGGCCAAGGTGTCGGTGCTGCCGGTGCTGCGCCGGCGCGCCGTGCAGTGGTTCTTCGCGGCGGCCTTTTTCCATGTGCTCTCGCACATCGGCATCTACGTGTTCTTCTCGCTCTACCTCGACGCGCTGGGCTACAGCAAGACCATGATAGGCCTGCTCTGGGCGGTGTCGGTGGTGGTGGAGATCGCCTGGTTCTACACCCAGGCGCGTTGGCTGCCGCGGCTGAGCCTGGGCGGCTGGCTGCTGCTGTGCGCCCTGGCCATGGTGCTGCGCATGGTGCTGACCGCCACCGTGGCCGACCTGCTGCCCGCGCTGCTCGTGGCGCAGGCCCTGCACGCCCTCACGTTCGCCGCCCACCACACGGTCTGCATCGCCCTGTTGTCGCGCCATTTCCCGGGCCGGCTGCGCGGGCGCGGCCAGGCGCTCTACACCGTGGTGGGCTATGGCCTGACCGGCGTGATCGGTGGCCTGGCCGGTGGTGCACTGAGCTCGGCCCTGGGCCTGGCCAGCGTCTACTGGGTCTCGATTGTGACCAGCCTCATTGCCAGCGCCTGCGCTTTCCAGGTTTGGCGCGGATCTCACGCCGACTGACGAAAAGCTCGCCTCAGAGCAGGTTGCGCATCGCGCGCGCCGTCTCCTGCAGCACCGGCAGCACGCGGGCGACCGCGTCCTCGCTGCTCTCGTGGCCCATGGGCATGGTCACGCTCAGCGCGCCCAGCAGGTCGCCGCGGCGGTCGAACATGGGCACGGCGATGCCGCGGAAGGCCATTTCCAGCTGCTGCTCGGACAGCGCCCAGCCCTGCTGCCTGACGCGCGCGAACTCCACGCGCAGCCGTTCCTTGCTGGTGATGGTGTAGGAGGTGTAGGCCTTGAGTTCGTGCGTGGCCAGCCAGGCCTCGGTCTCGTCCTCGCTGCGGTAGGCCAGCATCAGCAGGCCCGAGGCCGTGACCTGGGCCTGCACGCGCGAACCCAGCACGTAGCCGATGTTCATCGAGCGCGTGGTTCCGTTGCGCGCGATGTAGACCACCTCGTCGCCGTCGAGCACGCTGACGTAGGCGATCTCCTGCGTGCCGGCGGTCACGCGCTGCAAGAAGGGCTGGACGGTGCGCGGCAGGCGGGCCGACTCCAGGTAGCTCTGGCCCAGCCGCAGCACGCGCGGCGTCAGCCAGAACAGCTTGCCGTCGCTGGCCACGTAGCCGAGGTGGGCGAGGGTGAGCAGGTAGCGCCGCGCGGCGGTGCGCGTGAGGCCGCAGCGCTGGCCGGCCTGGCTGGCCGTCAGGCGCGGGTTGGCGTCGTCGAAGGCCTCGATGATGGACAGGCCTTTTTCCAGGCCGGCGATCCAGTCGCGCTTGTCGAGCGGGGAGGTGGTCGGGCTGGGAGAGCTCATGGCTGGACGTGGAGGGCGGCGCCTGGCGATTGTGTGCCCGTTTGGGGGCCTGGCGCGGTGCGAGCGGGGAGGCGGAAACCAGGGGAAACCCGTTGAATGATCGATTATCGAACGTTTTCGTTCGTTCATCGATCGTCATGCTGGAGGAAACCTTTGAAACCCAGGGGATGCTGATTACATTCCGTCTCAACCTCAATTTGCCTGAACGATTGTCGAACAGCCATGGCCTCCACCCCCCACTTCGCTGCGCCCATCACCGGCAGCACCGATGTCTACCTGATCCTCGGTGACCCGGTGGCCCAGGTGCGTGCGCCCGAGTCGTTCAACGAGATCTTCGCGCGCTTCGGGCTGGACGCGGTGCTGGTGCCGGTGCACATCGCGCCGGTCGACTTGGCCCCCTTCGTCAAGAGCGCCTTCCGTGCGCCCAACATCAAGGGCATGTGGGTCACGATTCCGCACAAGGCGCCCATCATGGGCGTGCTGGATCAATGCAGCGAGTTCGGTCGCGTTGCCGGCGCGGTGAACGCCGTGCGACGCAATGCCGATGGGCGGCTCGAAGGCGGCCTGTTCGACGGCGAGGGTTTCAAGGCCTCGCTGGCCTATTTCCAGATCCCCTTCAGCGGCCGGCGCGTGCTGATCCTGGGCGCCGGCGGCGCCTCGGCGGCGATCGGCACCTCGCTCGCGCTGGCGCCCGAGGGCCGCGCGGCCGAGATCGCCTTCTACGACCCCGTGCCGGGCAAGGCGGCCGAGGTTGCGGCGCGCATCGCCGCGGCCACGCCATGCCGCGTCTGGGCGGTGGACAGCAACGACCCCGCGGGCTACGACCTGGTGATCAACGGCTCGCCGCTGGGACTCAAGCCGGGCGACCCCATGCCCTGCGACGTGGCGCGCATGGCGCCACAGGCGGCCCTGGTCGACATCCTGATGAAGAACCAGCCCACGCCCGTGGTGCGCGCCGCGCGCGCCCGTGGCCTGGTGGCCCAGCCCGGCTTCGAGATGCTGATCCAGCAGACCCACCTGTACCTCGAGTTCATGGGCTTCGCCGAGGCGGCCCGTGCGCTGCGCGAGGACGCGGACTTCATCCGCGAGCGCATCTACCCGCCCGAGCTGGCGCACGAGATCCGGCGCCCAGCCGGCCCCCGCCCCTGAGACCTTCCGTGTCCGGGACCCTTTGACCCCTTGAACCTTGACTCGACCTTTAGGAGACACTGATGCAAAAACGTTTCGCCCTCAAACTGATCGCGACCGCCACCCTGGCCGCCTGCGCCGCCGGTGCCTCGGCCCAGCAAACCATCAAGATCGCCAACATCGTCGAGCTCTCGGGCGGCGGCGCCACGGCCGGCACCAATTTCAAGAACGGCGTGGAGCTGGCGGTCAAGGAGATCAACGCGGCGGGCGGCATCCTGGGCAAGAAGATAGAGACTGTGACCAGCGACACGCAGAGCAACCCCGGCGTGGCCAAGGGCCTGACGCAAAAGGCCATAGACGACGGCGCCTTCGCGATTTTCGGCCCGGTGTTCTCGGGCTCCATCATGGTCAGCATGGCCGAGTCGCGCCGTGCCGAGGTGCCCAACTTCACCGGCGGCGAGGCCGCCGCCATCACCCAGCAGGGCAATCCCTACATCTTCCGCACCAGCTTCACCCAGGCCACGGCCATGCCCAAGGTGGCGCGCTACATCACGACCAAGTCCAAGAACCTGGCCGTCATCTACGTGAACAACGACTTCGGCAAGGGCGGCCTGGACATGGTCAAGAAGGCCCTGGCGAACTCGCCGACCAAGATCGTGTCGGAGATCTCCACCGACGCCGGCCAGGTCGACTTCTCGGCCGCCGTGCTCAAGGCCAAGCAGAGCAATGCCGACGCGGTCTTCGTCTACACCAACGAGGAGGAGTCGGCGCGCGCCCTGCGCGAGCTGCGCAAGCAGGGCTGGAACAAGCCCATCATCGGCGAGACCACGCTGACCGGCCAGAAGGTGATCGAGCTGGCCGGCGAGGCCGCCAACGGCGCCGTGGCCCATGTGGGCCTGACGGTGGACGCACCGATTCCCGAGATGCTGAAGTTCAAGGCCAACTTCTACCGCGACTACAAGTACATCTCGGACCACAACGGCATCAAGGGCTACACCGGCGTCTACTCGCTCAAGGCCGCGATCGAGAAGGCCGGCAAGATCGACCGCAAGGCCGTGGCCCAGGCCATGAAAGGCCTGAGCATCAACGCCAAGAAGTATCCCGGCATCATCTTGGACGTGAGCTTCGACAGCAACGGTGACCTGGACCGCGAGAGCTTCCTGGTCGAGGTCAAGAACGGCAAGCAGGAAGTCGTGGCCACGCTGCCGCCTTTGAGCGCACCGGCCGCCCCCGCCAAGAAGTAAAGCCCTGGCGCGGTCCGCCTGCGAGGCGGGCCGCTCCGGTTCACTCCAAGGGACTCCCATGACCGACTTCCTGCAATTGTTCTTCAGCGGCCTGTCCACCGGCGCGATCTACGCGCTGGCGGCGCTGGGCTTCACGCTGCTGTGGCAGGCCAGCGGCACCATCAACTTCGCGCAAGGCGAGTTCGTGATG